>CAMKNF010000047.1 GCA_946414115.1 uncultured Ruminococcus sp.
ATACTTGATGGTGACTGGAGTTCAGACGTGTGCTCTTCCGATCTGTTGCTTTTGCTGTTGCTGTGTTGCCAGATTTGCTGTGTGATGCACTTTTTATAGACCAACTAGCGGCTGGGGCTGTTGTACTATGGGAACAGCTTGTACAGGTCGATGTACTGCCATTGTATGAAAATGTAGCCTTAATTGCAACTGACCAAAGTACAGTACCACTGCTGTTTTTGTAATATCTTGTTTTTGTTTTTGTAATTGTATTTGTGGTATATAAAGAAATACTTGGATTTGCAGTATCGTCAGTAATTATTGTTTCAATATAGTCACCATTATATAAATATTCAATGGTTCTTTCTGTATTGTCGGCAGTTGTAGCACTTACAGGAATACTCAAAAATATACAACTAATAAGTGCAGTAATTAATGTAATAGTTATTGTTTTCTTCATCGTTTTTCCTCCTTTATTCAATTACATCTTCTACGATAACAATTTCTTCTCTCAATAGCATTTGATGTTCTTCCCATCTTATAACACAATACATAGTAGAGAGAACTAAAATAACTGCAATTATAATAGCTATTAATGCCTTAATATATTTGCTGATTCTAATTTTTTTAATAACATAAGGTGCACCGATTGCCGAAAAATATTCGGCTACTACATCAACCGGATTTCCGTAGTTTTCATAAAGCTCTTCCTTTGTTGTTGCTTTGGATTCTTCGCAGTAATCCTCTATATCCTTGCTCAGTTGTTTTATGTACTTGCGTTCTTTCTTTCCTTTAACAGGGAACATAGCCTTAATTTCTTTAATATATTCTTTGCATATTTTATTCATTGCTTTCGCTTCCCCTCTCTCTAGATAAAGCCTGCAATATATTTTCCACGCCGTGATAAGCGTCTCTGAAACTATCTAATAATTGTTTGTAATAACTGTTTCCATTAGGTTCAATATGATAATAAATTCTTGTCCTACGTTTTCCGACAAGCTTTGAATATTCAGATAATTTTCCCTCATTTTTTAGCTTATATGTTACGGCATATACAGTATTCTGAGAAATTGATAAATATCCTTCTGAATATTCCTTTATAAATTTAACAATTTCGTAAACATAACTATCGTGGTCAACTAAAATTGCTAGAATCAACAGTTCAGTTATTCCACTAAAAAAATAATTTTTATTTTCCATAGAAATCCTCATTTGCTTCTATATTTATTATTAATAATACTTCTAATATCTAAAAAAGTCAATATTTTGAAATATAATACTTTTAATTTCAAAATATTATTGACAAAAATCACCTTTGATATTATAATCTAGCTATAAGATGATTTTGTAAGTTAAACTTCAATTATTTTTAATTAATTTAAAATTATATTGTATGCGAGTTATCAATATAATAATATATTTATAATTAAGGAGAGTGCGTATTATGAAAATCAAAAGGATTCTTATAATTGCATTTGTTTTTATACTTGCTTTTGGAAGCATTTCAGCATATGCTATGACTACAAATTTTACATTAATAGCAGGAGGCGCTTCTTCAGTCAGCACATCAGAAACTAAACATGTAAATAAAGGCAAATTATACTATCACCCCAATAGACTGAATCCAAACAATTCTTCACAATGGCCTTCTGGCGTACAAATTAACTTCAGAGGAAGAACAAACAGTAATGATTATGCTACATATTTATCTACTGTTACGGGAGCAGGCGACTATACCTGTACATATTTTAGCAATTCAGGATATATTGGAAATAAATACAAGATTGCTTCAAACTTACCGAGTAACGGAAAATGCCAAAAAGCATATCTTTCTGTTTATTGGGTAGCATAATTAAAAATTTTTGATACTGTATACTCGCTATCAGTATCAATCTGTTAATAAAAAAAGCGGTGAATAAGCAGTGAATAAAATTAAGATAATATTTATAACAATTGTATGTTTGGCTATCTTGTCATCCTGTTCTTCTGTTACTCGAAGTTCATTAGCAGATGTACCTTCAGAAGTTAATCAGACTTTAGATGATAATTTGGTTGTTAATGCTAAAGTAAACTTTCCGATAGATATAAAAAATGATATATACAAATATAAGGCAAGATTTTTTATTGCTAACAGTGAAAAAACATATGATGAGTTATTTATAAATAAAAATGTAACTACAAAGAGAGAAAATCCTTCCGAAGATGAGACTAACTCTACAAACCACTACTATTTATCGGACGATGGATGTTCTTTGATTTGTGGCGGTGCATCAGTAACATTTTCAACACCTTTCAGTACAAAAATTTTTACATCTTTTCACGAAAGATATAGCTACGGTTTTTTAGCTTCCGATGGGTTATACAATGCCGATTTATTTTTAGAGAAAAAAGATTTTTCTTTTTTAACAGCAGAAGATGCAGCAGATAAAGTAAAAACCATCTTGACTGACTGGGACATTGAATTATACTCTGAAATAGACACATATTACATTGATTATAAGAATTTAAATGAGCAGTATACAAAGTTATCTGACAGTTTAACAAATAAGAATAATTACTCTTGGTCTGAAGACGATAATTGTTATTATTTCAGGCTTTATCAATCAGTTGATAATATTCCTGTTGCCAACATTGTGCATGGTAATATTGATGATGGTAGTGCAATTTCAGAAAATAATATACAAGTTGTGTATTCTAAGGATGGAATACAATATCTTAATTGTGAATTCTTATATTCAATTGATGAAAAATCCAAAGAGAAAGTGGAGTTAATCTCGTTGGATGAAGCTCTTGAAACAGTAAAGAGTAAATATAATAATATAATTATTTTTTCTGAAATAGATATTACAAATATAGATTTTTCTTATGTATCTGTCAGAAACAGTAAAAACGATAATGACTTTAAACTTGTACCTGCGTGGGTGTTTGAATTGCATCAAAATGATGAAGGACAAGGTAACTGCGAATATATTATTGTAAATGCCGAAACCGGAGAGGAAATAATATGAAAAGGTATTTTAATATATTAATCAGTGATTTAAAAAGAGCTGTATTATCATATCAGTTTGTTTTGGCTGTTATTGGTATTGTGCTTATTAAGTTCCCTGGCATTTGGACGGATCTGAAACAGTATCAAGGTGCTGATGTCCTTTATTTTTATAATTATGCATTATCTGAGGGAATATTCTGTGTATATTATTTGTTATGCGCTTTGCCTTGTTCAACAATTTTTTTACAGGATTGGAATAATAGATTTTTTAGGACTGAAATTATTCGTTGCGGAAAGAATGCATATATAGTTTCAAAAATAATTACCTGTATTATAGTTTCAATATCTGCAGTGTTTATCGCTGAACTGCTGTTTGTAGGAATTTTATCAAGCTTTTGTCCGCTGATTGATGTTAATGCTGCTTGCCAGAGTTATAATAATTTGTCTGAAACGGTAACTTTTGGTTCTTACTTAAAGCAGAGTTTCTGGTTGTACTTCTTTTCTATGACTTCACTTGAGGCTTTATCAGGTGCTTTTTTTGCCATTTTTGCTATGTGTATTTCAACTAAAATTACTAATATATTTGTAGTATTGTCAGCACCTTTGTTATGCCAATATTATTTATCAATGTTTCTTGGAATATTAAGTCTTCCGCCATGGCTTGATATTTCTTGTGTGTCAACAGGCCAATATGTTTTTGGAGATACTAATTCTTCATTTATATACGGTATTACTTTTTTTGCAATTACAATTACTTTGATAAGTATTGTGTTTGCAGTAAATATCAAAAGGAAGATTCATAATGCATAGAATAAAAAGAGTATTGTCAATATCATTTGCTAATTTTAGAAAGTGGATTTCTAATCCAAGAATATTTGTATTGATATTGTTGCTAATAATGATAGTAAGAAATTATCTTTCTCCTATTATAGATATATCTAAATCACTTGGCATGTCTATAACGCCATGGGTTTTTCCTTATTTAACATGTAACTGTTATTTTTTACTTTTCTTTATGCTGGGAATAATTTTGCTTTTTTGCGATGCGCCGTTTTGTGATAATACTCAACCATATGTGTTAATCAGAAGCAATAAAAATGAGTGGCTTTTAGGGCAAATTGTATATATAGTTTTTGCATCTGCATTATATGTTATTACTGTTATTTTGTTAAGTATTATTTTTCTTGTTCCTTACCTCACTTTCAATATGGATTGGGGAAAAGTTTTGGGCACATTATCACAGACAGAAGCGTATACAGGTATATATATTCCGTATAAAATACAGTTGAATTATTCGCCGGTTCAAGCTATGATATTAAGTTTTATATCATCTTGGATAGTCTGTGTTTTTCTCGGAATGATAATGTTATTTTTTAATATTAACTTTAGACATACAATAGGCAATTTGATTTCCTGTGCGTTAATTGCAATGGTTATTTTCGCTAGAAATTCACCATTCATCGTAACATATTTTTCCCCGGTATCGTGGGCGTCACTTGATATTATTGATCCGACAAATACTACTAAATACCCGTCGATATTATTAGTTTTTTCTGTTTTAGGAATACTTATCGTATTACTTGCTATTCTCTCTAATGCCACATTTAAACGTAAGAGTATTACATTATTGCCAACATTATAAAGGAGTATATTTATGAGTGAAATCATAATTTCTGTCAAAAACTTAACAAAACATTTTAAGGAAAACAATGTAATAGAAAATGTTAGCGTCGATTTTGAGAAGGGCAAAATACATGGTATTATCGGCAGAAACGGCTCAGGTAAAACAGTTTTATTTAAGTGTATTTGCGGATTTATGCCCTATACTTCCGGTCAAATAAAAGTAAATGATAAAGTAATAGGTAAAGATACTGATGTCCCTAGGAATGTTGGAATAATAATTGAGGAACCGGGTTTTCTCCCACACTATTCGGGATTCAAAAATTTAACTGTACTGTCCTCCATAAATAAAAAAATAACAAAAAATAATATTTGTGAAACAATGAGAATGGTTGGACTTGATCCCAAAAGCAAAAAACATGTGGGAAAATATTCTCTTGGTATGCGTCAAAGATTAGGTATTGCACAGGCAATTATGGAAAATCCAGATATTCTCATACTTGATGAGCCTATGAATGGGCTTGATAATGATGGTGTTCAAGATATGCGCAAGCTTTTTTTGAGCTTAAAAGATCAAGGGAAAACTATTTTACTTGCTAGTCATAACAAAGAGGATATAACAACCCTGTGTGACTACGTTTACTCAATGGACAAAGGAAATTTGACGCCCATAAAAAGTCAATAAGCTAATTGCAGAGTTAAGCTATTTGAATGATATGAAAATTTGGTAAACAAGAAAATATAATAACTAGTTCTTTTTTCTTCTACAATAATTGAACTGTTTTGAATTTTGATTGTATATACAAAATCTTCGGATAAAGAGTAAGAAAATAATTCGATTTTTGAGAAATATATAATCTTATTTTCTTGCGATTATATGTTAGTAAAATTAAGAAAATATATTCTAAACTTTGAATCGAAAAAAGTTGTTTGACCAAGATTATATTTCTATTTTAAAAGGGAGGCGATACCATTGGTGTAGTTACGGGTGCAATTGCATTGAGTTTGTAAGTGATTATAATTTTATATTAAAAGATTGATTTATAATACTTAAAAATGGAGGAATTAATTATTATGAAAAAATTAAAAGTAATTTCAATTGTTATGATTATTGTATTATCGTTTTGTTGTGTGTCTATAAACACATTTGCTGCAGAAACCGACTCTTATAACACAAATGTATTAAATGATTGCTCTGTTGTGGATGATGCTAATTATACCGAAATATTACATGGAAGTATTCAAACATATAGCTTATCAAAGCCAACAAAATATTATAATTTGGCAAACTTAAGTTACAAGGCTTCACTTGAAGTTGTAGGTAATGCATGGTTATATACTAACTATTATTTTTATCCGAATTCCAGCGGAAGAATATATGTGAATTATACAATATATTCTGATACCGGGCGTGCAACTAAAATGAAAATTGGTTTTTATGATTTAACAGATAATGAGTGGGATGCATACTATACAACTAATGGCTCAACAATATCGGGAATATCAGGTAAAATGTATGCATATAATCTTGATAAAGGCCATAAGTATGCAGTTGCATTCTATTCGGTGTATGATGGATGGACTCACGATACCGTCCACGGTTCAGCAGTTATTAGTCATAGTTAAAAACCATTGCTATTTTAAAATATAAATAATATGAAACATAAAAAAATAGTTTTGTTTGCACTAACACTATATATATTAGCGTTATTTTATATTTTGTTTTTCTGCAGAATAAATTCAGATAATGGTATGGCATATAATGAATGGTTGTCAACTTCAATTAATATTATGCCTTTGAAGAATGTTTTTATTTTTTTAACAACTCCTTATATTACGCCTAGTTATGTGTTTTCTTTTATTAAAAATATTTTTGGGAATATTATGTTGTTTTTACCAATGGGTTATTTTTTGCCTTGCCTTTTTAATAAATCCAGTAAAGTAAAAATATATATTATAATAAACCTTTTCTTTTCGCTTTTTATAGAAATCACACAAGTTATTTTTATGCTAGGTTTGTTTGATGTTGATGATATTATTTTAAATGTATTAGGATCAGTTATAGGCTTCTATCTTTTTGGTTTAATAAGGAAAATAAAGTTTAATTGTGGCAAAGGATAGAAGAGTACTATGTTTTATACAAGGAGACTAATGTTTTTTATTATGAGGAAATGTTGATTTATAAGTAAAAAATATAGCAAAAGTGAACGTACAAAACGCGATATAAAATGCATAGCAAAACCATTAATTAGTTTTCGTAATTAGAATAAAAAAAGAACTGAAGTTTGGTTTATGATACTGTAGTAATCAAGTAAAGATAAGATTACGAAATGCTGACAAGTTATAGCTTTTAATGCTATTACCTGTCGGCATTATTTTTTTGCCTTTTTTGCATTGAAAGCAGAAAGGGCAATTATGTTTTATAGAATCAGAAGTCCTCCAGTCAATTTAATTCAAAAAATCTTAAATTGACTGGAGGAATTTTAAATGGATGATAATCGTCCGAAAAGAAGAAAATCAAAGGATAACCCTTATACCATGTTTGAAGAGAATGGAAAATTTTATGTTGCTTTCAAAGATGGGCAAGGCAATGAAAATAAGGTTGAAGTTAATAATGATGTATTTAGCTTGTTTGATGATAATGAATTACATGATATTTCTCAGTTAAATGAGTTCGACAGACACATTGAACATTCTGAGCAATCAGAGGTTGCCTTATATAAGAAAACGATGTCTGACAATATTCCGTTTGAAGATATCATTTTTTCTAAAATAAGAAATGGAAGATTAAAGAAAATGCTTGTTTGTCTACCTCCGTTGCAGAGAGAAAGAGTAATACTATTCTACTGGAAACGATTTACTTGTTCTGAAATTGCGGAAATTCAAGGATGTACAAGGCAAGCTGTATCATTAAGTATTAGACGAGCAAGAAAAAGGTTAAAAGAGGAAATTCTTAAAAAGGAAAATATTTAACAAAGCCTTACAGAATATTTTGTTAAAAACGCTGAAAATAAATTTTTTTCAAAAATAGGCTTGTCAAAACGCTTTTAAGTGAGGAAACAGGTGAAGGGATAAAAATTCTTTCGCCTGTTTCCTTATTTTAAGAGAACAGGTATTGCTCTTTGAAAATTCAATATCAGCACATCAGATACTTTCCTTCTGTTGTTCATAACGGACAAGCCACATGAGCGAACATATTTTATATATCTTCAGGACTCAGACATTGAAAGGCAAATTCAATGACGGCGATGACAGGCAGAGGGGATAATGATACTTCCGTCAAGTCAAAAGTCGAGCGTGATAAAACCGTCGCAACCAAAGATGGCGGCTGTGGGAGATCCTCACAGTGGTGAAATTCCAATGAGGTCAAATGCATGATCGTCTGATGTGTTCCTTGTCGCAGGGTATCGAGGATAAATAGCGACAACAGGATAGCGTGAAAATTAGAGCTATCCACAAACGATTGATATTATCCCGACAGCAGAAGATTTTTTGTTTTCTGCTGTCGGGGTATTTAGAAGAAAATTACTGAAAGAAGGTGTTAAAATGTTAGGATTTATGATTGGTATTTTTGTCGGTGCTTTTATCGGCGTTTGCGTTATGTGCCTGTGCAATGCAGCGGCAAAAGCTGATGAGCAGATGAAATATAATATAGATGACAAAAAATAAGGAACAGGTGATAATTTGAACGAAAACTATATAAATGAAAATAACATTGATTCAGAACACAGAATAGAATCTGTTATAAACGACTGCAAGGTCACAATCTACTTTTCTAAAAACAGAAATAACCATGTTGAAAGAAATGTTCTTGAGAATCTTTTGGATACATTTGAGAACAGAATGAAAGCTCAGATTGGATGCTGAATTTCTTTCAATTTATTTTTGGATTTCGCTGGATATTATAGGAATTATGTAGTATTGTTGGTTTGCAAAAATCGTATGAAAAGGTGATAAAATGAAAAGAGTATATTGCTTGTACAGAGTATCAACTAAAGGTCAGGTTGATAAAGATGATATTCCAATGCAGAAAACCTCGTGCAGAGAATTTGCTGAACGCAACGGCTGGACAATTCTGAAGGAGTTTCAGGAAAAGGGCGTGTCGGGATTCAAGGTGTCGGCAAGCGACCGAGATGCTATTCAGGATTTGAAAGCCGCCGCAGAAAAGAAAGAATTCGATGTGCTCCTTGTCTTTATGTTTGACAGAATAGGCAGAATTGATGATGAAACCCCGTTTGTCGTCGAATGGTTTATAAAGCACGGCATAGAGGTGTGGAGCGTTAACGAGGGCGAACAGCGTATGGATAATCATGTGGACAAGCTTATGAATTACATACGATTTTGGCAAGCCAACGGTGAAAGTCAGAAAACGTCCGCTCGTGTTAAAACTCGCCTTAACCAGATGACGTTAGACGGAAAATTTACCGGAGGTGTTGCACCATTCGGTTACAAACTTATCAAAAGCGGTGAAATCAATAAAAAGGGAAAAGAGCTTATGGATATAGTCGTTGACGATGATGAAGCTCCGATAGTTAAGAAGATATTTGAAATGACAGTCAAAGAAGGCTACGGTTCATATCGAATGGCTGACTATCTGAACAGTCACGGCATCAGAACCCATAATAACAGCAAGTTTCAGTGCAATACGGTTAATCGTATTCTGAAAAACAGGCTGTACTGCGGTTATCTTGTGTCAGGCGGTGTTGAATCACCGTATATAGAAAGACTGCATATCATAGATGAAAATATCTTCGACCAAGCTCAGTTTATACTGAAACAACGCTCATCAAAGAATGAGGAAAAGCAACAGATAGCAAGGACTACCAAAGGCAGTACATTGCTGTCGGGAAATATATACTGTGCTCACTGCGGTCAGAAGATGGTATCAACAAGCTATATCGACCGATACGACAGGGCAGACGGCAGTCAGTACAGAGTTCGCAGACAGAGGTATATATGTACCAATAAAGCGATGAAAAGAGGTGCATGTGACGGGCAGTCGGCTTATGTAGCACACAGAATTGACGGTGCTGTACTTGCAACATTGAGAGATTATCTCGCCAAAATCAAATCAACGCCAAAAGATATAGCACTGGAAAAACGCTATAAATCCGAAATATCGGAGTATAGGAGAAAGCAGACAAAGCTTGAAAAAGAAATTCAAAAGCTTAAAAGACAGTTGGTTGAATTATCTGCCGAAATAGGACGCTCTTTACTCGGCGAAAGCCGCTTCACTCCCGATATACTGTCAACTTCTATTGACAATACAAACGATTTGCTCCATAAAAAAGAAATTGAATTAAGTGATATAAATTTCAAGCTTGCCAATCAGCAAAATGCAATGGGCAAGCTTGATTTTTATTACTCACAATTCAGAACATGGGCAGATGAATTTGACAACTCAACAATGGAGCAGAAGAAAATGATAGCTTGTCAGCTTATAAAAGAAGTAAAAGTGTCACGAGGATATGAATTAGAGATTATATTCGACCTTAATTATGAGCAATTCTTATCTCTATAAAGCCAAATAGATTGAATTTACTAATTCAGTCTGCTATAATATTCTTAATTAGAAGTGGGTGAATATATATGAGTGAAGAAAACAAAATACAAATTTTTGAAGATAAAAAGATTCGTACTGAGTGGAATGAGTCGGAGGAAGAATGGTATTTTTCCATAGTTGATGTTGTTCAAATATTAACCGACCAGCCAAGTTACGATATTGCTCGTAAATATTGGAATAAGCTAAAACAACGTTTAAAGGACGAAGGCAGTGAGTTGGTGTCAAGTTGTCACCAACTGAAAATGCCGTCTCCTAAGGATGGTAAAAATTACAAAACCGATGTTGCAAATACAGAACAGCTCTTGAGAATAATACAGTCAATCCCGTCGCCAAAAGCTGAACCTTTTAAAATGTGGCTTGCAGAAGTAGGACGTGAGAGAATTGATGAAACTATAGACCCTGAACTTACCATAGAGAGAGCCCTTGAAACGTATCTGAAAAAAGGATATAGTAGGGAGTGGATAAATCAACGACTTCAGGCTATACAAGTGAGAAAAGAGCTTACTGATGAATGGGATTCTCGTGGTGTAAAGCAGGGTGTAGAATATGCAATTCTGACTGATGAAATTACAAAAGCGTGGTCAGGAATGACAACTCGGCAGTATAAAAATCTCAAAGGATTGAAAAAGGAAAACCTGAGAGATAATATGAGTACCCTTGAGTTGGTGCTAAATATGTTGGCAGAAGCTACTACAACTGAGATTTCCAAAGAGAAAAATCCTCAATCCTTTTCTGAAAACAGAAGTGTTGCAAAAGAGGGCGGCGAAGTTGCCGGAAATGCTCGAAAAGATATTGAGGAAAGAACCGGAAAACCTGTTATTACTTCAAAAAATGCTGTTGATTTTTCAAATCTTATTTCCGATGTAATAGAAAATGATTTTGATAAAAATGAATAAATATTCTGATTGCCTTGTGAGTTAAAAAGCTCGCAAGGCATTTATTATATCCCTATTTCTAGTTTGTTTCTTGGATGTTTGGTAGAAAGAATGTTTTTCTGTTTATTAATGCTCGTATGTGTGTAAATTTGTGTTGTAGTAATGGAACTGTGACCGAGCATTTGCTGAATATATCTGATGTCAACGTCTTCTTCAAGCAGGAGAGTTGCAAAAGAATGGCGGAACATATGCGGCGTAATATGAATAGAAACGCCTGCACCTTTTGAGTAAGTATTTATCATATTGCGTACCGACTGCTCCGAAAGCCTGTTGCACAATCTGTTGATAAATAAATAGTTGTAATTCTTAAGTTCAAAATCAAATTCCCTGCGATATTCATCCAGAAGCTTTTGGACATTTTTATTGCAAATCTGAATCAGCCGTTCTTTTGAACCTTTGCCGTAGATTTTAATTATGTAGTCATTGAAATTGATTTGCTCGGTAGTAAGTGAGCAAAGCTCGGATATTCTCATTCCGGTGGCAAAGAGTAGTTCTAAAATAAGCGCATTGCGCAAAGCTGTTTTCTGACCGCAATATGTAGTTTGGTTTTTGCATTCCAGATAAGCGTAGTTGATAATTATTTCAATGGTTTTCAGAGGAATAGTCTTTGGCAGAAGAAAAGGTTCCTTGTATTTTATTTGAATTTTATGAAAAGGGTTTATCTCAATCATTTCTTCAATCTCCAAAAAGTGAAAAAAGGCTTTCAGAGAGGCAATTTTGCGTTTTACGCTCTTTGGCTTGAACTTTGAATGCATAAATTCAATGAATTTCTCAATAGATTTTTTGTCATTCCAATCAAGAGAATAGTCTGATAAAAAGTCAGCATATTGTTTTAAATCGATTGAATAGGACTTGATTGTTTTAGTGTCAAGATTTTTTCTGGCTGTACAAAAATGAAGATATTCCTCTAAAAGATTAATAAAAGTTTTCGAATTTGTTTCCATTGCATATCGCTCCCTTAAATTTATAAGAAAATTATGCAACTTTGCAGGAAAAAAGTCTATTAAAATAAAGCTAAATAGTATATATTTTAGGCACTATATTGTGTTCACAAAAATGTGAACACAATAATATTGGTTAAAGTGCATAAAAATATATAGTTATTTTTTATAACCAAAATTACAAAAAGGGGTTATGAATTTTGTCATATTATGGTATAATATTCACAATAAAAGGATAACTAAGAATTATCTTTTCTTAAAGATTTGAATTTGTAAATTTAATTA
>CAMKNF010000048.1 GCA_946414115.1 uncultured Ruminococcus sp.
CAGTCCATTCTTCATCGTAACGATAAATAACGTACTTGTGTGTATAAGTGTTTTTATCCGTTACGGGCTTCCAACTAATTGTCAAGCCGTTTTCAACCTTTTCAACACCTGTAACTTTGGGAGCAGAAACGAACATCTGAATCCAACCAGAGGCGTTATAGTTGTTAATTACGTTACCGTTGGAATCAAGTGTCATCAAGGTGTAAAGCTTTGATTCACCCGACTTTACAGCCTTGTCTGTGTAGCTTGTGGATGTGGTTTCTGTAAGTGTTTTCCAAGTATTATTGTCTTTGTAGCAAACTCTGTATTTTGCAACTCCGTCAATCTTATTCCAAGAGAGCTTAATGCCGTCCGTAACATTTTCAATATTTGAAAATTCAGGAGTAACTGTAGCAGAGATGCTCCAACCGTTGTTATTGTAAGTGCTTACGGAATTTCCGTTCTTATCAAGGCATCTTACTGTAAAGGTGTATTTCGTACCTGCTTTTACATTCTTATATACAGCCTTTGTGTCTGTTGTTGTAGCAAAGCTGTTCCATTTGCCGTTTTCTTTGCAATATACAGCGTATTTATAAGCACCGTTAACTTTGTTCCAAGTTATATTGATACCTGTTGACGTTGCATTAAGAGAAGTAATTTCGGGCTGCGCAATCCAAGTCTGATTTTTACCTGTGTTGTCGTAGGTGCTTGCAATTTTTCCATTGTTATCAAGGCACATTACTGTGTAAGTACGGTTATTGCCCGATGTTACTTTCTTATCAATAAAGGTTGTACCTGTTGTTTCGGTAAGAGTCTTCCATTGATTGTTTTCTTTGTAGCATACTCTGTAAATCTTCGCACCGTAAACAGCACTCCAAGTAAGCTTTACACCTTCCGAGGTATTTTCAATTTTAGTAATCTTAGGTGCAGCATACCAAGATTGTTTCCATCCTACTGAATTATACGAACTGATAAGTTTGCCCTTTGAGTCTGCACATCTTACGGTATAAATATTTTCAGAGCCTGACTGAGTATTGTGAGTGTAGCTGGTTGCAGACGTTTCTGCTATTCTGTTCCAACCGTCTTTGGTCTTCACATATACTCTGTATTTAGCGGCTCCGTTGCATTTTCCCCAAGTAAGCTTAATGCCGTTACTTGTAACTTCCATTTTTGTTACTTCGGGCTGTGCAATCCAAGTCTGCTTAAAACCGTTGCCGTTGTATGAACTTGCAAAGTTTCCGTTCTTATCAACACATCTTACTGTATAGGTATAAGTGTTACCCGACTTTACATCTGTATCAACAAAGCTTGTATTTGTTGTTTCGCCGAGTCTTTTCCAACCATTACTGGTTTTATAATAAACCCTGTATTTATAAGCTCCTTCAGGCTTAGTCCAAGAGAGTTTCACCCCCTCGGCTTTATTCTCAGCTTTATTAATCTGAGGTACTGCTATCCAAGTTTGTTTCCAGCCACTCTTGTAATCGCTGATGAGCTTACCGTTCTTATCAAGACTTCTTACTGTATAAGTATATGTCTTTCCTGATTTAACTTTTGTATCAACAAAGCTTGAGCCTGTTGTATCAGCCAGCTTGTGCCAACCTTTGCTGTCTTTATAATACAGTCTGGACTTATAAGCCCCCATTACCTTTGAAAACGAGATTTTAATACCGTTTGATACATTCTCGAATTTTGTAATATTAGGAGCAGCTTTCCAAGTGTGTTTCCAGCCTTTAGAGTTATATCCGCTTGTGAATTTACCGTTTTTATCTACACATCTTACTGTGTATGTATATGTCTTGCCGTACTGAACTTTTGTATCAACCGCACTTGTATTTGAGGTTTCGGCAAATTTAGTCCATCCGTTATTTGATTTATAGTAAACTCTGTACTTGTATGCACCGTTTACCTTATTCCAAGTCAATTTTACACCCTTTTCGGTGCTTTCAGTTTTAGTAATCTGTGGTGTTGCCAAGTTGTACTGACTTGCTGATACCGATACAGCATTCACAGATTTTGCCGATGTTGGCAGTATTGCCGTTGCACTTAGTGCTATTGTTGCAGAAAGCAATGCGCACAAAAATTTCTTTGTCTTTTTCATAACACTACTTCTTTCTTTAAATTGTTGTTTATTTGTGTATATAGCTTATTTGCACAATTATGTTTTAACACTTAAAATATTATTTGTCAATATATAAATGTAAATTTTTGTCGTTTTTTAAAGACCGATTTCCTTTTGCGGCTCTGCTTTATTGGTTCATACTTTTCTCTTTGCTGTTTCTCAATTTTACGAGCCGCATTACTCTATATAGTCTATCCTGCCGTATATGTAATCTATGACGTCCCTGCTCGGCAGGCTTGCAATAACAATGTTGTTCTTTGCCGCATAGCTTGTTTCGGTTATTGCCTTCAACAACTCTTTTTGCTCCTCAAAGCAAAGCATAAGTATCCGCTCACGCCTTTGCACGGTATAGCTTATGGCTTCTGTTATTTTTGACGGGTTCAGCTTCCAGTTCACTGTTGTCAGAATTCTGCCGTCATACAGGCTGTCGGCAAAAGAGGCGTCTGTTGTGATTCTGCGTTCGGTCAGCTCAAAATATTCCACAAAAACTCTGTTGATTTCCTGTTCAAGCGTTGGTTCGAGAATGTAACGCAAATCGTATGAATTGCCGCTGAAGGTGTTTATACAGCTCGCTGAATAGTTCAGCCGCCTATAAACACGCTGTGTCTGTGCAACATTTTTGCCGATTTTCTCGGGTGTAATCGTAAACGAATCCACAACGTCATCTTCCGTCGGATAGAGGTACAATGCTTTAAGCGCACTGACATCGCAGTACGGCTTTTCGGCTGAGGAGAGAAGTCCGGAAAGGCTTTCGTAAAGCTTACATTCCCTGTTCAGAAACAGATTATGCTCCCTGTCGGGCGAGTAAACGACAAACAGACTTGTGCTTGTTACTATGCATCCGTAAGCACGACTTCCGAAGCATTTGTCAAAATAATTATTGGTCTTGCGAAGAGTCTTTGCCGTCACGAAAAACGGTTCGTCAACCGTAATTTTAAATCCGTTGACAATTTTCTCCATATCACAGTAATGGTCGGTTATGTCAACGCCGTTCCTGTAAAGGACATAGAGAATTTCGGTAAGACGTCTGTTCCTCGCTCTGACGTTTTCGTCCTTGTAGTAGGAAACACTGCTTGTGTATTCATCATAATCGTATTTGTCGGGAAATTTTATACTTAAATACTGACGGCCTTTCGGGGTGAGAATATATCCGTAATTGCCCTTTTCGCCTATCTTCTTTATGCACCCGTTATTTATGAAATATCGGATTGTACCTATTCTTATGCGGCTGTCGCCGAAGTCGGCTTTCAACATAGCCACGGTTGTTTTCGAGATTTCTCCGCCGATAAGACAAAGTGCCAGAAAAATTTCTTTCGTTATTCCGATTGGTTTATTCACTGTAATCGCCATAATTCATTCAATCCTTCATTCATCAAATTTTCGTTAATTTTTCTTTTGTTCAGCCGCCCAAAAACAAGCAGTAAATCAAGGCTTGTCTACCACGCACCTACTTGTAAGGTATGGCATTTTATATCTGCCCTGAAGCCACTGTTTAAGCCAAAATTACGGGTTTAATAATGTCATACCCGGTATAGTAAGCACGAGCCGTTGGTTGTCTGACATTTTCAGTCGATTTCGTCATATATTATCTATGTATTTTGTAAGATATTCTCACTATGTTTTGTAATGTATTCTGACCAGCCAGCTTTTCGGGGACTGCATTTCACTGTATGTTCAAATCCATATTCGCCTGTTTGCTTTTTGTCCTCGCAATTTCAAGGCGGCTGATTTTTACGTCTGTCTTTTTGGTTAAACAGCACATTTCGAGAACCCTGCCGTATATCCGGTCTTTCTCAAGGCTGTCGGGATTTTTCAGCTCCGCAGGGGATAAATTTGTCGTGACAATAAGCGGAATTGCTTTCCTGTAAATATCGTCAACAATGTTGTATGCCGTCTGCGTTGCCTTTTCCACGCCCAAATCGTCAAGGATAATCAAATCGAATGAATCTAAATTGACAATCGGTGCGTCGTTATTCACCTGATTTTTGACAAGGTCTGACAGTCTGCTTACAAGCACTCTCACGCCGCTTTTCAGCAAAGCGTTGGCAATACAGCAAGCATAAAAGCTTTTGCCGCCGCCTGTTCCGCCGTAAAACAGCACGCCGTTGTTGCGTTTCCTCTGCATGTTCCAGCTTGCTACGTATTGCTTGCAGAAGTCGGTCAGCTCAGGGTTGCGGCGGTCGTCATTTTCAAAGGTATTTTTAAGGTAGGCTCTGTCTGTCAAGCCTTGATTGTAGAGCCGCCTGACGTAGTCGTCCCACTCCTGACGGCGCATACGCTCCTGAAAGGCGTTTTCCTCGTCAATGTCACATTGGCAGATAATAGGAAATTTACGCATTTTTCCGCTGCCTGTCGGGAATTCCTTTACGCACTGCTTCGGCTGATTGCAGACTCCGCAATGCAGAATCCCGTCTTTTACATAGTCGTTGGGCTTTGTATTGCTATTGCCTTTTTCAATTATAGAATTAATAATACTATTCATTGTCAGAACTCCTCGTCATAATTTCGTTGTGTGTTTGCAGTTGAATTTACCGTTAAGCTTTCTTTGTTTATGTAATTGCCTTCGATAATTTTCGTCAGGTTGGCAGGATTGAGAATCCAGTCAAAGCCGCAGCCGCTCCATTTTCCGTTTCTGCCTGTTAAAAAGTCGGAATTTTCGACAATTCGGAAAAGTTCCTCAAAGGTCATTTCTCCCAAAAGCTTGTCGGCATTGACTATCAGCTTTCTGCGTTTGTCGTTGAGTTTCTGTACCTTTGGCAGACTCACGCAAACAGAATTGAACAAATCGACAACAACATGATAATCAAAAGCGTTGCGAACGTCAACGGCAGTTGACACATTAACTATACTATCTTTATCTATTCTATTCTTGTCTAATCTATTCTTTGTATCCGCATTGGATACAATCTGTATACATTTTGTATCCATCGAATTCGAAACTGCTGTTTTCAAAATATATTCCTTACGATTATTTTCATCCAACAATGATTTTTCTTCTTCATAAAGCGTAGGCTTAAAACGGTCTTTCTGAATATGATTATGCAATTTCCAGTGCGTAATAGCAATAATTCCTGTATCAAAGCATATTACAAAGCCTTTTGCGATAAGAAGCCTCAAATCATCTTCATTACAGTTTACGGCTCTGATAATTTTTTTGGGGCTGTTTATAAATCCCTCGTCATCAGCCCTCATTCCTAAATGAAAATAAAGTGCCTGCGTCGATAAAGGCATCTCAAGAAATCTATCGCTGTCAATTATTGATTTTGTAAACATTCTTTTTTCTGCCAACTATCCCACCACCCTAATAAATCCTTCTGATACCGTTGACATCAGCAGTAGCAGTATGTACTCGGAATTTGTCTGATGTCGGGTCTGCAAGGTATTCAAGTAGTAAATCAAAGTTGATTAACAGCTTGCGCCCTGCCTGAACCCTCGGCAGAACCCCCGATAGTGCAAGCTGTCTGATATGGTGCTCGGTCACTGCGGTGTGCTCGTCAATAGCTTTCAGTTCCTGCGCCGCCTCGTGCACGGTACGCATTCTCGGAATTTTAAATTCATTTGAATTATTGTTCATAAAGTAAATTTCCTTTCTTAAATTTGAGTATTCCTCACTTGTACGTGAAAAATCTCGAAAAATTGCATATTTTTATGCAATCTTTTGAAAATTTACAGCTTTATATAAAAAGATAAACGTGTTATAATTAAAATAGAGCTGTAAATTCCTTGTGATACGTTTTTTCAGCTTTAGCCGTTTCGGGTGTTGGCGCACTCGGAGCGGCGTTTTTCATTATTCGTTTTTTATATGCTGTTATCTTACAATCAATGAAAAAAGCAAAATATATTTATAACTAAATCATTCTTTTTTTGCATTCTCATTGACATATGCTAACATTTATGTTATACTGCTAGTATAGCGCATAAAATGTACCGCGTCAACCAATTTTCTATTATTTTTTTAAAAAATAACAAAAAATTATTATGGAAGGTGATGTATTATGCTTGAAAATTCTAACACAATCAATAAATCTATAGGTCTAAAAATAGAAGAACTACTAAAAAACAATGAAAAAAAGCAAAAAGACCTAGCCAAACATTTGAGTATTAGTAGTAATATAGTATCTTATTGGTGCAACGGTACAAGAAAGCCTAATATTAATCAGATTGTTCAAATTTCAGAGTATTTTAATGTATCAACCGATTATTTAATTGGTCTTTCAAATACTCCAACAACAGACAAAGATATTCAATTTATTTGCGATTATACCGGATTAACAAAAGAATCTGTTGAAAAATTGCATCATGAAAAAACATTGACTCCAACAGAGAATGACGAATTTACAAAAGAAGAACAAACACAAATAATTGATTCAGAGTTTTTGATACTAAATAAATTCATTTCAGAAGGTTATCTAAAAAAGACTTCATATTTCTACAACAAATATATTGAATGCAGTGAATTTGAAAAGTCGGAATCAAAGTCGAAATCAAAAAAAGTATATAAGACAAAGGTTGAAAAAAGTAACTGGTTCTTGACAGTTCAAAAAGGAGAAAATAAAGGTGAAAAAATTTTTAATGAATTTCACGTTGAATCAAAACACTCTGTAATAGTTCATTTAAAAGAACTATTGAAATTCAATATACAACAACTCATGACAGATTTAATTGACAGCTGTATTATAAAAAGCAAAAAATTTAAATCGAAAAATGTTTCGAGTGACTAATGTAATAAATGTTTTTATAATAAATAAATTTTGAAAGTGGGTGAAAAATATGGCTACCATAAGGAAACGCAATAACAGTTATGAAATAATCGTGTCTTGCGGTTATGATTTAAGCCGTAAGTAAATTTGCCGCAGAATGACATATAAACCCGAACCGAATATGACCGCAAAGCAGATTGAAAAAGAGGTTCAGCGGCAAGCCGTACTGTTTGAGGAGCAATGTGCAAAAGGTCTTGTTATGGACGGCAGAATAAAATTTGCAGACTTCGCCGCCGAATGGTTCAAACATAAAAAGAACGATTTACGTCCAAAAACATACGCACGCTATGCAAGTATGCTGCCCCGAATCAACGCCGCAATCGGTCATTTAAGGCTTGACAGAATACAGCCGCAACACCTTTTGTCTTTCTATGAAAATCTGTTAGAAGGCGGAATAAGGCGGGATACAAAATATAAATGCACGCTTGACTTCAACAAATATCTTAAAGAAAACAAGCTGACAATTGCCGAGTTTTCACGCAGGTCAGGCGTTCCGTCAAGCTCCGTAACCTCAATAAAGCAAGGTCACAACTGCACGCTTGCAACAGCAAAGAGCATTGCAAAGGGGTTAGATATGCCTCTGAAAAGCATTTTTACTCCGATTGACATAAGCAAGCCTTTATCAGCAAAGACAGTTTTACATCATCACAGGCTTATTTCTTCGATATTCAGCACCGCCGTTGAATGGGGTGCACTGTTTTCAAACCCCTGTGACCGCACAAAGCCGCCCAGAGTTGAGAAGAAAGAGCCGAAATATCTTGATGAAGTGCAGGCGGCAACCTTGCTTGACCTCTTGGAAACGGAAAGCACCGAATACAAAACAATGATAAGACTTCTATTGTTCACAGGCTTGCGGCGTGGTGAGCTTCTCGGACTTGAATGGAAGGATATTGATTTTGACAACAGCACAATGCAGATTCCCTGTACTTACCCGACAAGGGAATATTTGAGGACGAAACAAAGAACGCAACATCAAACCGAATTATAAAGCTGTCGCAAACGGCGGTCAATGACCTGAAAGCCTACAAGCTATGGCAAATGGAACAGCGTTTGCGTATCGGCGACAGGTGGGCGAATTCAGAAAAAATATTCACTACAGACGAGGGCAAGCCACTGCACCCCGACACGCTTTCAAGGTGGTTTTCAAAGTTCATTAAGGAACACAGCGACCAACTCCCACCCATTACAATACATTCATTACGGCACACAAACGCAACCTTGCAAATAGCAGGCGGCGTGCCTCTGACAACGGTTGCAAAGCGTTTAGGACACGCCGACACCGTAACAACAAGCAAGATTTACGCCCACGCTATCAAGTCAGCTGATGAAGCCGCAGCGGAAACGCTCGAAAATCTGTTAACGCCGAACAAAAACAGACACGCAGGATGAGCACCTCAAGCCTGAAACAGACATACAGAATGCTATTGCTAAAACTGTTTTGACGAATGTTTTATACTATATATAATAAGAACGTGTCAATGACGCATCAACACCCCTGCCCCCTCAATCATGAGGGGGTGGTTTGTTTTAAACTGTGGTATAATCAGACTGTCGCAAAAAACTCGAAATTCAGATTAACCGGATTTCGAGTTTTTGATTTTTTAATATTAAATTGTAATAATTTAGAAAACAAAAAGTAAAATTGAATCCAACTTCTTTGCGTTGATTTTATTTTAAGCTTTTAAATATTTTGTGCCTGCGCCGTTACCCGATTTTGCAAGCAGATTTTTATTAACCATATTTTTTAGTGTTGTTATAGCAGTAGTCTGAGAACAGCCCGTAAGCTTCTGAACCATAGCTCTTGTCACAAATTCGTTGCTGTCAAACAGGCTCATAACAAACTTTTCCCTTTCAGTTAAATTATTTTTCTTAACTGATGATTTGTATGAATTAATGTTTGGCAAAGTGATTTTGAAAGCGTTATCTGAAATTTCTATAGCAGGCTTAACCTCGCAGTCTGCATAACAGTCCTGAATTTTCGGCATACCTATTCCGTAGGCTTCAATCAGTCTGAGTCTGTAAAACACATCGGCAAGATTTCTGTTTCTCAGTACGGAAACTCCGAGAAGAATGTCATTCTCGGTAACACCCTTAACCAATCCTCCGATTGTGACAAATTCAATTCTGTCGTCAAAAATACTTATAAGCGTGCTTGATGAAAAGCTGTACTCACGGTGAACAACTGCATTGAGCAAGGCTTCTCTGATTGCCTCAACAGGGTAATCCCTTCTGTCGATTCTGTTCAGCCCATCAAAGTCTGCGTGAGTGTGATTGAACATATCAATGTATGAATATGCGTCTTCAAGCTGTTTCAGAAGTGAACCGCTGAATTCCTTTCTGTCCTTGAAAGTTGTTTTGCTCGTACCGTCAAAAACAGCGAATTTAATTGTATGAACACATTGGTCAGATAACAACAGTGCAAGATTTGTATATGTTTTGTCCTCTCCGATTAATTTCAGTGTGCGCTTCTGCTGTTCGCCTAAAGGAATACTTTTTTCAGCAAAATACTTTTCCGCCTCACTGAAGGTAAGCTGTTGATTAAGAGAACGAGCCTCCTCATAATTATCGCCTGCGGTTTCACGAATCATATTCAGAATAGCCGTTTCCGTTGCAGGAGCATTTGATGCGCCCTGCCGAACATACACTCCCTCAGGGCGGATACCTTTTCCTGCAATATAGTAAGGTCTTGCCGTACCTCGCTGAACCTCAACTCTTACAACAGGCTTTCCGTCAACGTCAACTGTGCTTACCTGACAAAACATAGAAACATCAGGCTTAACGGAATCCCTTATCGTGTTTGTAACCTTCAGCATACAAGCGTCGGTATCGGATATCTGATTTACCGTTCCGTCATCATTTATTCCAATATACAATGTACCGCCGTCGGAATTTGCAAAGGCTACTACTGTCTTTTTTATATCATCAACAAATTCCCGTTTAAATTCAGTATTATTATTTTCACGCATAAAATCACTCCATTGCTCACTCTGACAGTTATCTAACAATCTAACCGTTACTAACAATATTTTAACCGTTAGATATATTATTGTCAAGCAATTTCAAAATATTCGACTGATACCTCTTTACTAAATTTACTAAATCAAAAAGTGTCAATGACACATCAACACCCCCTGCCCCCTCAATCATGAAGGGGGTTTGGTTTTGTACCAAACTGTTGTATAATGGTCTTATGAACATATTACAGAATGGATTATTCTGCAAGCGATTTTTAGCGTGATAAATGGCAAATAAATGGCAACCCGACGATTTTGGCTGTTTCAGGGCAAAAAGAAAAACGACCTAAACGCAGTGTTTAAGCCGTTTCTTGTTGGTTGCGGGAGCCGGATTTGAACCGACGACCTTCGGGTTATGAGCCCGACGAGCTACCGAGCTGCTCTATCCCGCGATATTTACTTTTGCTGTTTCATACAGCTTTATTATTCTATCACCATATACGCCTTTTGTCAAGCATTATTTTTATTTTATCTGTATTTATTGAAATTATATGCTTTTGCACCCGATTTATGCGCATTTCACCGTCCGATTTTCCCCTCTTGCCCGAAAAGCGGTGACAAAATCTTCAATCTGTAATATAATCGCATTGTACCCGAAAGGAGGGGGCAAATTGAAGGTAGAACTCAAAATCTCAAAGGAAGTCAAAGAACCATACGCAGTCATCTATTCCGACTCGCTCACCGACGAAATCACCTCGGCGGTTATGTACCTTGAAAACACAGGCAAAATCATCACCGTTGAGGACAACGGCAGAATCGTTATTCTTCATCCGTCGGAAATTTATATGGTCAGAGTCGAAAACGAACGCACAGTAATCTACGGCGAGAACAAAAAATTCCTCTCGCCGAAACGCCTTTATCAGCTTGAGCAACAGCTCGGCAACGGCTTTATGAAAATTTCAAAATCAACTGTCATCAACTTAAGCCACATAAAATGCGTTGAGCCGTCGTTCAAGGGTATGATGAGCCTTGTTATGAAAAACGGCTTGAAGGACTGGATTTCACGCAAATATCTGCCCGACTTCAAAAAATATCTGGGCATTTAAGGAGGATTTTATTATGAGAAATGTTATCAAATCAATCGCAGTAGGCATAAGCTGGGGATTTACAATCCTCGTTTTGTATCTTACAATCGGTGTAATCATCAGTGGTGATTTTCTTGCAGGTATTGCGCAGGGCGATTTTATTAAATACGTAATCTGCTCCGCAGTAATCGGTCTGGGATTTTCCGTTCCGTCGCTGGTTTACTACAACGAGCGCATCTCAAGAGGCTTGCAGGTGATTATCCACCTCGGAACAGGCTTTGCAATCTACATTCCCGTTGCATTTTTTGCCGGCTGGATACCGACAGCATACGGTGCAATCGCAGTTGCAATCTCACTTTTGATTGCCGTTGTGTTTTCACTTTTGGTATGGCTCTGCTTTGCCCTCTACTACAAAAAGCAGGCACAGGAAATAAACAGGAAAATAATTGAAAAGCAGAAGGCAAAGTAATGTTTTACGGTGCAGTCAACAAAAGACTGTGCCGTTTTTATTTTTAATGGTCGCTACGCTCCGAATTTGTAATGTTGCGTGTTGTTTGGAAAGGTTTGTTCGCTGATTTTATATTGATATATCGGCAACATTTCGGGACGTCTGGGAAGCCGTCCCCTACGGAAAGGTTTGTTTTCCTTTATAACTACA
>CAMKNF010000049.1 GCA_946414115.1 uncultured Ruminococcus sp.
CTCTCTGCGAGGTGATTATGTACCACACAACGTATATTCCGCCCATAAACAAAAACAATCCGATGTAGAACATATATGCCGTAATAACAAATGCGAGCATTGAAAATACTATCGGTATCATAATTAGAACCAAAACAGACAGTATTTTGATTATCATATTTTTAGGTTTGTTTGCTCTTTTAACAACCTGTTCGTTAAAGCCTTCCAATGTTTAATCTCCTTTTGGTAAATTTCCCTATAATAATATCATAAATAAGCGTTGTTTTCAATAGTTTAAAATAAAATGTTGTGCATAAAAAAGGGGACGCAAATGCGCCCCATGAAATGCAAATGAATTAAATCTCTATTGTTTTGATTGAATCGAACTCGTCAAGAATTTCCTTTGACGGTTTCTTTGTGAGCAATGATACAACTACATTTACAATCAGTGCAAATGCAAAGCCTAAAACGAGTGAATAGAGGTTTGTTGCGCTGTAGAGTGTTGCTCCGTTCACAAGCGGCAGATAGTCCCATACGATAACGGTGAGTGCGCCTGTAGCCATACCCGAGATTGCGCCTGCAAGCGTTGAGCGTTTCCAGAACAGTGCAAGCAGTACAACAGGACCGAATGCCGAGCCGAAGCCTGCCCATGCGTCTGAAACAAGTCCCATAATGCTTGAATTCGGGTCAATTGCGATAAAGAATGCGATTACTGCAACAACAATAACTGCAATTTTACCTACCCAGAGAGCGTTCTTTTCGGATGCGTCCTTTTTGATTACGCCCTTGTACATATCTTCCGAAACAGCCGAAGCCGTAACAAGAAGCTGACTGTCTGCGGTTGACATAATAGCCGCTAAAATTCCGCAGAGGAAAATACCACCGATAAAGATTAATATACCGTTCTCCGAGAAGAACTGCTGAATTGTGCGGATAAATACCGTTTCACTTGATGAACCCTCAAGCGATGTTGTGAGATAGCCTCTTGCAACAAGACCGATAAGACAGGAAGCCGCAAGTGAAATAACAACCCAGGTAATAGCAATTTTTCTTGATTTCTTAATTTCTTTGTTGCTTTTTACAGCCATAAATCTTACAAGAATGTGCGGCATACCGAAGTAGCCGAGTCCCCAAGCGAGATTTGAAATAATCGAAACGGCAGAAATAGGAGTGCCGTCGTCGTTTTTCAGGAAATTAAGGAAGTTGTCGGGATTTGAAACGCCGTTTGAAACGAGTGCGTCGGAAAATCCTGTTTTGTAAGTAAGCGTTGCATATGCAAGAATCGGAACGGACATAATCGCAATAAGCATAAGCAAGCCCTGAATAAGGTCTGTGGTGCAGACAGCCTTGAAGCCGCCCATAAAGGTGTACACAAGAATTACGAGTGCGGCTACGCAAAGTCCGACCATATAAATTGTGTTGTAGTTTCCTGTTTCTGCATTTCCGTCCGAGAACAGAGTAGCAAAAAGCTTTGCGCCCGAGCTGAAAGCCGAAGCTGTGTAAACCGTAAAGAATACAGCGATGATAACAGCGGAAACAATTTTGATGATTCCCCTCTTGTCACGGTAGCGGTTCTGGAAAAAGCTTGGAATAGTAAGCGAGTTTCCTGCGACAATTGTGTATTTTCTGAGTCTTGCCGAAACGATATACCAGTTAAGAATTGTGCCGATTAAAAGACCGACTGCAATCCACACTTCGCCCGTACCTGCAAGATATACCGAGCCGGGAAGTCCCATAAGAAGCCAGCCGCTCATATCGGAAGCCTGCGCCGAAAGCGCCGCAGTCCAGCCGCCTAAATTTCTACCGCCCAGAAAGTAGTCCTCGTTGTTCTTGGTGCTTTTAGAATAGATAAAGCCGATTACAATCATCATTACAAGGTAAGCGGCAAACGCACAAAGAACTATAATGTTGTTGGTGCTAATCATTCTTTCCTCCTGTATGTTATAGATTTTGTAAAGAATACTTTATTATAGTAGCAAAAATATGTAAAAAAATCAAGTAAAATGCGCAAATGATGTAAAATATTGAAAAAGCTGTTCCAAAATCAGCGTTTGTGTTGATTTAAATATGCAAAAGTAATATAATAAAGTAACAGCAATCCGATTATTTTCGGTTTGATTAATAATCCGAACAGAAGGTTAAAAATGGAATTTGTAAAAAGAACATGGGCGGAAATTTCGCTTGATGCAATCGCTCATAATTTTAATGAAATTAAAAATAAAATTGACGGCAAAGCTAAAATCTGCTGTGTTATCAAGGCTGACGGCTACGGTCACGGAGCAGTGGAGCTTGCCCATATATATGAAAAGCTCGGCGCTGACTTTTTTGCTGTTTCAAATATTGACGAGGGAGTGGAAATCCGAAATTCGGGTTGTACTCTGCCGATAGTTATTCTCGGCTACACGCCCGTTGCCGAGGCTGTAAGACTTTCGGAGTACAATATCTCGCAGGCGGTATTCTCGCTTGAATATGCAAAGTCGCTTTCAGACGAGTGTGTAAAGCAAGGCTGTGAGTGCAAAATTCACATAAAGGCTGATACGGGTATGAGCAGAATAGGTTTTATGTGTCAGGAATTTCCGAGAGATGATTATTCTATAAAAGAAATTTGCGAAGCCTGCAAGCTACCTAATCTTAAGCTTGAGGGTTTGTTTACTCACTTCTGCGTGTCCGACGAAGCACAAGAGGGCAGAGAATTCACAAACAAGCAGTACAAAAACTTTATATATGTAAAAAACAAGCTTGCTGAAAACGGTATCAACGTACCAATCTGCCACTGTTCAAACAGCGGTGCAATTGAAGATTACAGCAATACATACTGCGATATGGTTCGTGCGGGAATTATCCTCTACGGACTGTCGCCCTCGCAAAAGCTTTACGGCAAGCTTGACCTTGTTCCTGCTATGACTCTCAAAACCTCGGTTGCTTATGTTAAGGAGCTGAAAAAGGGAGCTGACGTTTCCTATGGAAGAACCTTTACCGCCGAGCGAGATATGAAAATTGCTACCGTTCCTATCGGTTACGCCGACGGCTACATCCGCCACAACGCCGAAAACGGTTATATGCTTGTAAACGGAAAGAAAGCAAAAATTGTGGGCAGAATATGTATGGACCAGACAATGCTCGACGTTACCGACATTGAAGATGTAAAAACAGGCGACGAGGTAATTGTTTTCGGAACAGGCAAAGACGGTGAGCCGACTGCGGATATGATTGCAGAAAATACGGGCACAATCAACTATGAGGTTGTATGCCTTGTCGGCAAGCGTGTGCCGAGAATTTACTACAAAAACGGAATTGTTACGGATGTGATGTATAAGCTATGAGATTACTTGTTATTGACGGAAACAGCATTGTAAACCGTGCGTTTTACGGAATAAGACCGCTCACAACAAAGGACGGTCAGTTTACCAACGCAATTTACGGCTTTCTTACAATGCTTACAAAGCTGAAAAATGAAGAAAATCCCGATGCGGTTGCAATAGCCTTTGATTTGAAAACACCTACATTCAGACACAAGGCTTATTCGGGCTACAAGGCAACACGAAATGGTATGCCGCCCGAGCTTGCCTCCCAGATGACACCTCTCAAGGAACTTTTAAAATTGTTAGGCTATAAAATCGTAACTTGCGAGGGATACGAAGCTGACGATATTCTCGGAACATTTGCAACTGCCTGTGAAAACAGCGATGACGAGTGCGTTATTGCAACGGGTGACCGTGACAGCCTACAGCTTGTTTCCGACAAAACAAGCGTTCACCTCTGCACCAATAAGGACGATATTCTCTACACTCCCGAAAAGATTATGGAGGATTACGGCGTAACTCCCCTTGAGCTTATCGAGATTAAGGCTATTCAGGGAGACTCCTCCGACAACATTCCCGGAGTTGCAGGAATCGGTCCGAAGGGCGCAGGCGACCTTATTAAGAAATACCACACCGTTGAGTATATATACGACCATATTGACGAGCTTGACATCAAGGACGGAGTGCGCAATAAGCTGAAAAATTCAAAGGAAAATGCGATTTTAAGCCGTATGCTCGGCGAAATCTGCCGCACTGCTCCGATTGATACAGAAGTGCAGAAGTACGTTGTCAATATGGAAAATCCTGCCGAGTGTGCAAGATATATGGCTAAACTGGAACTTTTTTCTTTAATCGAAAAATTCGGTCTTAACGAAACAGAAGTTCCGCTGGAAAAGCATACCGAAGTAAAATCGCTTGAAATAATTGAAAATGAAGATAATAATGTTCTTTTAAAGAATATTACAGAGCTTGAAAAATTATACTTTAACGCTGAATTTTCTGATAAAGAATTAAAAATATTTGCGTTTCTTTATGACGGCAAGGTTTATTTAAGTAAAAACAAGGAGCTTTTTGAAAAGCTCTTATGCGATGAAAAAATCGAAAAATACACGAAAAATTCAAAGTCAATTTTTGCGTATGCAGACAGAAACGGCTTTGAAATCAAGTCCCTTGTTTTTGACGTGGAGCTTGCGGCATATCTGCTTGAGCCGTCGTCAAAGGATTATTCCGATGAAAACCTCTGCAAACTCAATGAAATTGAATTGCCGACAACGGAAATTGAGGAATACAAAAAATACAGAGCGCTTGCGGTTTACGATTTGCTATGTGAAAAAATAAACAGCGAAATCAAAGCAAACGAGCAGGAAAAGCTGTTAGTTGATATTGAAATTCCGCTTGCAGACGTGCTTGCAAAAATGGAAAATATCGGCTTTGACGTTGACCGACAGGGCATAGAGGACTACGGCAAAATGCTGTCGGAGCAGATTAAGAGCCTTGAGAAGTCGATTTATGAGAGTTCGGGAACGCAGTTTAACATAAATTCCCCGAAACAGCTCGGAAAGGTTTTGTTTGAGGACTTGAAACTGCCCTGCAAGAAAAAGACAAAGAGCGGCTACAGCACTAATGCTGAAGTGCTTGAAGGTCTGCGTTACGAACACCCCGTTGTTGAAATGGTTTTGCAGTACCGCACGCTTGCAAAGCTCAACTCCACCTACTGCGAGGGACTTTTAAAGGTTATCGGCGACGACGGCAGAATTCACTCAAGCTTTAATCAGACTGAAACGAGAACGGGCAGAATCAGCTCAACCGAGCCGAATTTGCAGAATATTCCCGTTCGTACGGAGCTTGGCAGAGAGATGAGAAGATTTTTCTGCGCAAGAGAGGGCTGGGTGCTTGTTGACGCCGACTATTCGCAGATTGAACTGCGTGTGCTTGCTCACATTGCGCACGACAAGAATATGATTGAAGCGTTTAAAAATAACGAGGACATTCACGCAATAACCGCCTCACAGGTTTTCGGTATGCCGCTTGAAATGGTCACTCCGATAATGCGAAGCCGTGCAAAGGCGGTAAACTTCGGAATCGTCTATGGAATAGGTGCATTTTCGCTTGCAAAGGACATCGGCGTAAGCAACAAAGAGGCGTCAACGTACATCAAAAACTACCTTTCCCACTACAGCGGCGTTGATGAGTATATGAAAAATGTTGTTGAAAAGGCAAAGCAGGACGGCTATGTTGAAACTATGTTCGGCAGACGGCGTTATCTTCCCGAGCTTACCTCCGGAAAGCATATGCTCAGAGCATTCGGCGAGCGTGTTGCAAGAAATATGCCGATTCAGGGAACAGCCGCCGATATAATCAAAATTGCAATGGTAAAGGTAAACGACAGAATCAAAAGTGAGGGACTGAAAGCAAGGCTGATTTTGCAGGTTCACGACGAATTGATTGTAGAAGCTCCGCAGGAAGAAAGCGAAATAGTAGCAAAACTCCTACAGGAAGAAATGGAAAACGCCGTTTCGCTTGATGTTCCGCTGACTGCCGATGCGGCGATAGGAAAGACGTGGTATGATGCAAAAGGATAAAAGATATATAGCGTTTGTCTGCACCGGCAACACCTGCCGCAGTCCGATGGCAGAGGGAATTTTCAATAAGCTTGCAGAGGAAAAAGGGATAGACGTCACCGCCGAAAGCTTCGGACTTTCCACGATTACGGGTGCTCCCGTTTCCGAAAACTCCGTAAAGGTATGCGCTGAAATCGGCGTTGACCTTTCAAATTTAAAGTCAACCTATGTCGAGGACGCACCTCTTGAAAAATACGAGAAATTCTACTGTATGTCGCAAAGCCACGCAAGGATTTTGTCGGAGTGTTATTTTGTTCCGAGTAAGGATATAGAAGTTCTCAATATCTGCGACCCCTACGGCGGAAACGAAATTATTTACAGAGAATGTCGTGATGAGATTTATAATTCTGTAAAGGAAATAATTAAAAGCTATGAGAATTGAAAAAATGACATCAGGTCATCTTGACGACGTATATATAATAGAAACCGAATGTTTTTCGCATCCTTGGTCAAAGCAGAGCCTTGAAGAGGAGCTGAATAACGAAACCTCACTTTTTCTCGTTGCAAAAGAGGAAAACGAGGTTATCGGCTACATAGGAATGAGCATAGTAATTGACGAGGGCTATATTTTCAATGTTGCGGTGCGTGAAAACCACAGAAACAAGGGCGTTGCAACTGCGCTGATAAACGAGCTTGTGACCTACGGCAAGAAAAACAATTTCAGCTTTATAACGCTTGAGGTGCGTGAGAGCAATCTGCCCGCAATTTCACTCTACTCAAAATTCGGATTTATCAAAGCAGGAGAGAGAAAGGACTACTACTCCAACCCCAAAGAAAACGCAATTTTATTGACAAAATATTTGTAAATGAATGAAAGGATTTATATATGAAAATACTTGCAATTGAATCCTCCTGCGACGAAACAGCCGCCGCAGTGGTTGAGGACGGACGAAAAGTTCTTTCCTCTGTTGTAGCATCACAGGTTGAGGAACATAAGCTTTACGGCGGAGTAGTTCCCGAAATCGCCTCACGCCGTCACGCCGAGGCAATAGTCCCCGTGGTCAGACAGTCGCTTGAACAGGCAGACGTTATACTCGAAAACATTGATGCAATCGCCGTTACATACGCTCCGGGATTAATCGGCGCACTTCTTGTCGGCGTGAACTTTGCAAAGGGACTTTCACTTTCAACGGGAATCCCTCTTGTGCCTACGCACCACCTGCGTTCGCACATTGCTTCAAATTATATTTCTAATCAGGAATTAAAACCGCCGTTTCTCTGCCTTGTCGTTTCGGGAGGTCACAGCCACATCGTTATGGTAGAGGACTATACAAAGATGAAAATTATCGGCAAAACTCGTGACGACGCCGCAGGCGAAGCCTTTGACAAGGCGGCTCGCACGATGGGTATGTCTTATCCCGGCGGAATCGAGCTTGACAAGGTAGCCGAAAACGGCAATCCGCTTGCTTTCAAGTTACCTCGTCCCGTAGTTCACGACGCACCCTATGATTTCAGCTTTTCGGGACTTAAAACAGCAGTAATCAATCTGATTCACAATTCTGCACAAAAGGGCGTTGAAATCAGCAAGCCCGACGTTTGCGCATCATTCCGCTATGCCGTAGTTGACTGCCTTACAACCAACTTTTTAAAGGCGGCGGAGGATTATAATGTAAACAAGCTTGTAATCGCAGGCGGTGTATCTGCAAATTCACTTTTGCGCAAGACCTTGCAGGACGAATGTGCAAAGCGTGGCTATGAATTCTATATGCCCGACAAATCGCTTTGCGGTGACAATGCGGCTATGGTCGGCTCACAGGGCTACTACGAATTTTTAAGCGGCAATGTGGCGGGAACAGACCTCAACGCTTTTGCTACAATGAGCATTGAATTATAAAATTGACAAATTACAACTCTTATCATATAATTAAGACAACAATTCTAAAGATTTGTGGAGGCAACAATGGACGAAAATTTTAACAATGGATATAACAATCCGCAGGAAAATAATTCACAGGACTATAATCAGCAGTACAATAATAATCAGGACTATAGTCAGCAGTACAATCAGCAATATGGTCAGCAGAATAATCAGACCTACAATCAGCAGTATGACCAACAGTACGGTCAGCAGAACAATCAGTATTATAATCAGCCGAATGGCTATCAGGAACAGAATAATCAGTATAACGGTTACAATGTTCAGCCGTATGACTGTCAGCAGAATTATCAGGAGCAGTACAATCAGCTTTATCAGTACAATGACCCCTATATGAACGGACAGAATTATTACGAGAACGGTTCAAGAGGTTTTGGCATTGCATCGATGGTTTTAGGTATTTGCTCAATTGTCTGTTGTCTGTTATCTTGCTTATGTTGTTTTGTTTATTTAGCTGTTCCTACGGCAATTGTCGGATTGATTCTTGGCATAGTATCAATTAAAAAGGGTGAGAATGCAAAGGGTATGGCAATTGCAGGTATAATAACATCAGCTTTAGGACTTGTGATTTCTGTTGTAATAATTATAGCTGTGGTTGTTTATCTCGCTAATTCGCCTTCAACGTATTATGGCAGTTATCCGAATTTCTCATATTTTGATGAGTTTGGTTATGCTCATTAAACGGATTAAGTAGTAAACTGTTAGTTTGCACGTTTATAAATGGAGGCAAGCTTGAAAAGATATAAAACCTATCAGAAGGTGCTTGTAATTTTACTTCCTTTTGTATCTGTAGGTGCATTGTGGCTTTTGGCTGATTTCGCTTTAAAGCACGTTATGCTCCCCGAATGTCAGTTCCACAAATGGACAGGACTTTACTGTCCGGGTTGCGGAGATACAAGGGCGGTAATCGCACTTATGAACGGAGATGTCCTGCTTTCGTTAAGGCAAAACGCATTAATAATTGCGTTGCTTTTACTGGGAATCGCAATGTATGCGGAGCTTCTGCTGAAGGTTGTGTTTGAAAAGAAGTTTAAATCTCCTGTATTCAATCTGAAATTTCTCGTAATTTTTCTTATTCTGTTTTCGGCTTATGCAGTGGTGAGAAATTTCGTTCCGGCTATTGCACCGATATAAAATGAATAAATATACTATATATAATGAAAAGGGTGTTAAAAATGGGAAACAATCCTGTTGTTACAATTGAAATGGAAAACTCAAAGGTTATCAAAGCAGAGCTTTACCCCGAAATTGCTCCGAATACCGTCAATAACTTCATCAGCCTTGTAAACAAGGGCTACTACGACGGTCTTACATTTCACCGTGTAATCTACGGTTTTATGATTCAGGGCGGTTGTCCCGACGGCACAGGCTGCGGCGGTCCCGGATACTCAATCAAGGGTGAATTTTCGCAGAACGGTTTTGAAAATAACCTCAAGCATACCGAGGGAGTGCTTTCAATGGCTCGCTCAATGATGCCCGACTCCGCAGGCTCACAGTTCTTTATTATGCACAAGAACGCTCCTCACCTTGACGGTCAGTACGCAGCTTTCGGCAAGGTGATTGAAGGAATGGACGTTGTCAATGAAATTGCAGAGTGCGACACTGACTATTCCGACAAGCCGCTTGATGCACAGGTTATGAAAAAGGTGACAGTAGAAACCTTCGGGGAAACCTATCCCGAACCCGAAAAGGCTTAAAAACACAAAATATGAATTAGTTGTTCTTTACCGTAGTGACACGTCATGCCGTGTCCTCGGTATATACACACATTATATAATTTGAAAGGATTTTTACTATGAACGTACTACTTGCAGGCGGCGCAGGCTATATCGGCACTCACACCTGTGTTGAGCTTATAAACGCAGGACACGATGTTGTAATTGCCGACAATTTTTCAAACAGCTGTCCCGAGGCTGTAGCCAGAGTAGAGGAGATTACCGGCAGAAAAATCCCTCTTTACGAAGCGGATGTATGCGACAAAACCGCAGTTGACAAGATTTTTTCGGAGAACAAAATCGACGCAGTAATTCATTTTGCAGGACTTAAGGCAGTAGGCGAAAGCTGTGAAAAGCCTGTTGAGTATTACAGAAACAACATTGACTCAACGCTTACTCTCCTTGAAACAATGAAAAAGCACGGCGTGAATAACTTTATTTTCAGCTCATCTGCTACTGTTTACGGCACTCCAAAGACAGTTCCTCTTGTAGAAACAATGCCTACAGGCTCACCGACCAATCCCTACGGCTGGACAAAGCTTATGATGGAGCAGATTCTTACAGATACCGCAAACGCAAATCCGGATATGTCGATTGTAATTTTAAGATATTTCAATCCTATCGGCGCACACGAAAGCGGAAGAATCGGCGAAGACCCCAACGGAATCCCGAACAACCTTATGCCTTACATAACGCAGGTTGCGGCAGGCAGACTTAAATGCCTCGGAGTTTTCGGCAACGATTATCCTACCCACGACGGAACTGGCGTTCGTGACTACATTCACGTTGTTGACCTTGCAAAAGGACACGTAAAGGCTATTGATTATTCCGCCGAGCATAAGGGGACGGAAATTTTCAATCTCGGAACTGGTACAGGCTACAGCGTTCTCGATATTGTAAATGCATTCTCAAAGGTAAACGACATTGAAATTCCCTATGAAATCAAGCCTCGCCGTGCGGGTGATATTGCAGAGTGTTTCGCTGATGCCTCAAAAGCCGAAGAAATACTCGGCTGGACGGCTGAAAAGACGCTTGAAGATATGTGTAAAGACTCTTGGAACTGGCAATCTCACAATGTAAATGGTTATAAATAACAAAAGAAGTATTTGGCTTTTGTGCAACTCAACGAAAAAACAATATTTTGTAAAAAAACTACCGCTAAAAGGATTTTTTTATTGACTTTTGGCGGTTTGTTGTTATATAATAAATATGCTTATAGAAGCATTATCATTTAAGGAGGAAAAGAAAATGTTCAAAAAAGCAATTAGCCTTTTGCTTTCATTGATGCTTGTTGTTACAACATTATCAGTAACAATCGTTAGCGTATCTGCTGCCGATTCTGTATATGTTGTAGCAGGTGTTCCTGAACTCTGCGTAAACACTTGGGATCCCAGTCCTGAAACATCAGTAGACAACATCATGGAAGCACAGGAAGACGGTACATACGTTAAGGTATATACCGATGTAGCTGTCATGGATGGCTATCAGTTCAAGATCGTTGGTGACGGTGCTAACTGGTACGGCATTGATGGCGGCGACGACAACTTTACATTCAATGTAAAGTCAGTTTGTGATGTAACAATCACATTCAACCCCGAAACACTCAAAATCACTGTAACAGGTGAAGGTGTTGAGATTCCTACAGAACTCGTTATTGAGTCAATGCGTGCCGTTGGTAACGGTGACGGTAACTGGCTCAACGGTGTAGCTTGGGATCCCGCAGCAGATGATAACCTCATGACAGAGGTTGAACCCAATGTATATGAAATCACATATACTGACCTTGATGCGTATGATAACTATGTTGTTAAGTTCGCTGCTAACGGTTCATGGGCTGCAAACTGGGGCGGCGAATATGCAGGTTCAGGTGTTGAATCTGAAGCTATTTACAACAAAGCTGATCCTCAGATGGCAATCGAAGTTCCTTACGAACTCGCTGATGTAACACTCAGACTTGACCTTACAAACTTTGACTATGCTTCAAAGAGATCGGAAGAGCGTCGTGTAGGGAAAGAGTGTAGATCTCGGTG
>CAMKNF010000050.1 GCA_946414115.1 uncultured Ruminococcus sp.
TCCTGCGGAATTCTGAATGTAGTTCATACCGCCCACATACTGCTCTTCAATTTTTACGGAAAGGTTGTCTGCTGTCTGTTCAAGAACGGTTATTTTGTTCTCAGCGTTGGTTACTCGCTCCTGCTCCGATTCAAGAGTACTGTCGATTGTTTCAACTTTTGTAGTAAGAGAAGATACCGTACTTTTCATCTTGTCGGAGGTCTGCTCAAGAACTGATATTTTGTTTTGTACAGTAGCAACTCGCGCCTGTTCAGTTTTAAGAGTGTTGTCTAACGTTTCAACTGTTGTAGTAAGAGAAGAAACTGTACTGCTTATGCGTTCAGTATTGACTTGTAATTCAGCAGTCTTTTTTGTAACAGCCGAAACTGTTCCCTTGAGCTGATTTACTGAATCGTTAGTAGCATAGGCTTTGAGATGAACCTCTCCGCTTTCTAAATCCCACCAAGAGGAATTGTCAAAGGAGCTTATCACTCCGGCTTTTATTATATTTGCGGTAAGACTTCCGCTTGTGATGAAGTCGGCTACAATCTGCCCGTCAGATGTTATTGCAGTTTCGTAAGGGCCGTTGTAGCCGTTCTTCGAAAAGCCTAAGCCGCCCACATTCCACCGCCATACATTGACGGCACTTTCGATTGTGGGTGCATCAAGAATTAAAAGCTCATAGGGCTGACCGCTTACGCTGTTTGTATTGATTACAACATATCCGCCGTTCTGCCCTGTAATGAGTGAGGTTGCGTTTTTCACTGCGGTATTTATGAGGAGCGGAAAATGCTCCGTCTTGGTCTTTACTTCTGAAAGCTCTGTTTTAATATCACCGACTGTGTTTACAAAATTTGACTTTGCACTGCCGAGAGTGATTGAAACATACTTCTCTGCAAGGGCATCATAGACGGTTTTGATAACCTTTGATTTTGCTGTGATGCCTAATGCGGAATGTCTGATTGTGACCGTATCGCAGAGGGAAACCCTTTCTAAAATTGCAGAGTATTCCGGCTGTTTCCAAAGTGGCTCAAATGCAACGGTAAGTGTCGGAGTTTCTACTCCGAGGGGATTTGCTTTTATGAAATTCTTTGCTTTATTACGCAGGCTGTTTTCATTTATGCTTGCCTTATCCTCAAAAAACTCTGTAAAGTCCTTTATCAGCGTTTTCTGTCTTGTGGGGTTGTCGATAATAGGCAAAGTAATCTCGGACAGAGTAACAACCTTTTCTGTGCTTTCATCAGAGAAAACTGCATAGGGCAGAATATCTGTATATACATCGGTAAAATCATTGTCCTGCTCCATTTCTGTGAGATTTTTACCGTACTCAATTACTACACCGTTGTCCTTACCACGCTTTGTATGAAGTATCACATTGAAGTTATCCCATTCATACTCACCGCCCCACAGGTCGAGCATTGAACCCTCACTGCCGCCAAGACAGGCTCTTACGCTCATTGGTTTTGAAACCGAAAAAGGCTTTGCAGAGGAAAAGTCCGTACTGCATTTGAAATTGTGTGTTGTTGCCGTTTTTGTAAAAAGTCTGCTCATCGCAAGCGAGGGTGAAATCATAGCACTCGACCACATAAGTTCGGCTATATTTGAAAGGTCATAGGAAATGTGCTGTGCATAGATTGTGACAATTCCGTTTATGGGTGTTGTAATACGGTAAATTCTGAAAAGCTGTTCTTCTGATGTATCGTTAGGCTTTGCCTTTATCAGCCGTTCGTTTTTAAGTTCAGAAAACAGTATGCCTGTAACAGGATATTTCAGCGTACATTCAAATGCACCGTTACGCTCCTCTGTTACTTCGCATAAGGTACATTCAGATAAAGCACCTACGCCAAATGTTGAAAAATCAACTGCATCTGCCTTGTAAAGAATAGGAATCATAGCGTACACCACCTTGGAAATACAGAAAGATTTGTAACACCGCCACCGAGAATGAATTTGTTTTCACCGGGCGCAAGTGTGGGAAATCCTGTGCCTGTTACAGTATCATTTTTAAGGACGGTATCCTTGTAGAAATTCATCTGTTCGCTGTCAATTTCAAGGTATTCATCAATGTTTTTGAAACTCCATTGCTGTCTGCCATTTTGTGATTCGATAGCAAGAGTTCCGTCACCGTTTCCAAACACTCGGATATACGGCTTGCTCTCAAAAGCATATGGATTTTCCAGTGTTGTGTATGAGGGTGTCGGTAAAACAGCACTGTAAATATTGTCTGTTACCTTTGTCATGGAATACCAATACTCACCTTTACTGCCGAATGTAAAAACCGCAAAACGAGCGTTGTCCTTTTTCCAGTTTTCGTTGACTTGAAGATAAACTGTGTTTGACTGTGAGGGCGAATATATACCCCAATTACCGTCACTCCATGAGTTCTCGGCAATTATATACATATTGTTTTCACCGCTAAGCTTTAAATCAACCGTCTGATTCCAACGATTGCCCCAGTTATTCTCACTGCTTGAGCCGTCCATTCGGCAGAAAATCAAGCTGAAATCAGACACCGTACCTTTTATGTAATGCGGCAGATTGCCGTCAAAGCTGTATTTAAACGGCTTGCAGTTAAAGCTGATTGTAAATACACCGATTTTATTTAACTCGTCTTCAATATCAAGTGATGATGCAAACACCGCCTTGCGGAAGAATTTCTTGTCATAGCTGTCCGTAAGAGTGTGGTACCCTGTCGGCTGTGAATATAGCCAAGCTTTGACTTTTCTCAATTTCTCTGCAAGCTCATCAACGGACTTTGCCGACAGAAAAACGTTGTAGCTTATCTGAATGTTTTCATACCTGTTATTTGAAACTATCAAATCGCCGTTTCTGCCCGGCACTGAAACAAACTGTGAATCAAATTTCGGAGAAGAATAGACATTTTTGCTCTTGATACGCAAACCCATATCAGAGGATTTAACACCGTTGTATTCAAAATAATTCACGCAAACACCATACCTTTCCTTTTGGCAAACTGACCTGCAGTTTCCATAATTTCATTTGTAAGCTGATTTATATCTTCGCTTGAATAGTTGTTGAAGTTTGTAATATTTAAAACAAGTGAAAGTCCACCAGAACTGCCGCTAATGCCTTGTGTGTTGACGGAGTTTTTAATATTACCGTCAACCGAAAAATCGGTAGGCAACGCAGTTTTCATATCATCAGAAAGTGTGTTCATCACATCAGAAATGTCACTGCTCATATTTTCGGCGGCTTTCACAGCCTTCTCACCGTTATCATCAATCGAGCCTGCAAGACCTTTGACGAGCATTTCGCCCACCCAGGCCATCTCCTTTGACGGAGAGTGAATACCGAAAAAGCTGCAAATGCCGTCCCAGATGCCTGAAATCCAACCCGAAACCTGATCCCACAGCCACGATGCAAGACCGCAGATACCATCCCACAAACCCTTAACAATGTTGCCGCCGATTTCAACGATTTTACCCATCAGCGAGCCGAATGCTTTAACAATGCCCTCGATGATTTTCGGCACTGCCTTTACAATCTCAACAATGATGGTCGGCAGATTTTCAATCAGTGCGATAAACAGCTCAACACCTGCCATAATAATCTTGTCGATGTTTCCGATTAGTGCATCAACTATACCCGAAATTATCTGCGGAATTGCTTTCACAATCGTTGTGATAATCTGCGGTAAGGCTCTGATTAAGGCTATTAGTAAATCAATTCCGGCTTGAATAATTTGCGGTATTGCGTTCAGAACTGCATTGATTATGCCGTTTATGATTTTCGGGATTGCGTTCACGATTGCCGTAATAATCTGCGGCAGAGCGTCAACAAGGGAAGTGAGGAGTTTTATTCCGGCATCGATAATCTGCGGAATTGAATCAAGCAGAAAGGTTACTATTCCGATGATAATATCGGGCAGTGCGGCTATCAAAACAGGAAGTGCGTCAAGAAGTCCTTGTGCAAGTCCCGTGATTAACTGAAGTGCGGCATCAAGGAGTAAGGGAAGATTATCAATCAGTCCTTGTACCATTGTGACAATGCACTCTACCATTGACGGAATCAGCTGTGGCAGTGCTTCTGCTATGCCTGTTACAAGAGTTGCTATTACCTGAATTGCGGCTGTTAAGAGTAAAGGCAAGTTTTCAATTATTCCGTTTGTTAAAGTCATTACAAGCTGCAACGCACCCTCGGTTATTTGAGGTAAGGCAAGTATTATGCTTGAAACAAATGTAAGAATTATGTTTGATGCCGACTCAACTAAAACAGGCAGATTTTCTGCTATTCCTGTGACGAGTGCTTGAATGATTGACGGTGCTACTCCTGCGATTGCGGTGACGAGTGTCAAAAGAATTTCAGTCAGCTGTGGAAATATTCCTGATATTGATGTTACAATCTCCTGTGCGCCGAGCTGGAGTTGCTCCTTTGCTCCGTCAGTACCTGTCATAAGTCCGGTAAGACCTAAGAGAATGTCATTAAAGCCGGGCAGGATATCACCCATAATCGAATTTTTCAGGCCGCTGAAGGTTCTCTGCAGAGTGTCCATATTGTCTGTGTAATCAACAGCCGCCTGCACCGCCTCATCAGACATAACCATACCAAGCTCGTGTGCCTTGTCCTTTAGGTTTTGTGTGCTGTCAGCCGTAGCGTTCAAAAGGGGCATAATATTCTGACCGCTTTTGCCAAAGAGGTCATTTGCAAGAGCCGCCTTTGTTGTATCATCGGTAATATTCTGCAGTCCCTCAACCGCTTTGCTGAATATATCCTCACGGCTCATTGTCTTTAAATCTGACATTGAAACTCCCAAATCTGTGAACTTTTTAATCGCAGTTTCAGAGCCGTTTTTCGCATCGTCAATGGAATTTGTCATTGACTTAAATCCTGTCTGAACACTGTTTATATCAACGCCCGACTGCGAAAGAACATAGTCCCACTCCTGATATGCTGTTTTGGAAAGTCCGAGCCTTTGAGAGTTTTTATCCACCTCATCTCCAGCGGCGGCAGTATCGTCAGCCATATCCTTAAGCTTTTTGCCTGTTGCAACTGCGGCGGCACCGATGGCGGCTGTCGCCCCGGCTAAGGCTTTTCCAAAGCCGGCGACAATTCCTTTTACCTTGCTGAACTTGCCGCCTGCACTTTCGCTCTGCTTTCCGGCATCATCAATTTCATCACCGAAATCATCAGCCTCTTTTTCGGCATCGTTTAGCTCGTCAGCCGTTTTATCAAGTGTATCGTTGTTGTCCTTTAATTCCTTTTCAAGGTCGTTCAGCGTTGCCTGTGCGTTATTTAGCTTTATCTGCCACTGCTGTGTTCTGCGGTCATTCTCACCAAAGGAAGTTGATGCGTTATCAAGCGCCTGTTTTAGAAGTTCAATCTTGCTTTTCTGTTCGTTGATTTCCTTGTTAAGGACTTGATTACGTGCAGTGAGTGCATCTACCGATTTATCGTTCTTGTCAAACTGCGAGGAAACAAGCTTCATTTCAGAACCCAGTACTTTGAAATTCTGATTTATTTCAGCAAGTGCTTTCTTAAATTCCTTTTCGCCTTCAACCCCGATTTTTAGTCCGAAATTGTCTGACATTCATGTTCACCTCCTTGTTTTGGTTATAAAAAAAGAGCAACCCTTGAAAGGTTACTCTTTGAATTTAATCAATAGATAAACTGAAATTTATCAACACCCCTTGTTAAGTTCAAGAAGGGAGAGGAGCCTTCCATAAAGCTCAATATCCCTATGGTTTCTGCAATTATGCAGTCTGTTTCAAACGACAAAATGGCTATTGCTCTTGCAAAAGAGGGCGGTGTTTCCTTTATCTACGGCTCACAGTCCGTCGAGGATGAAGCAGCTATGGTAGCTCGCGTTAAGGCTTACAAAGCAGGCTTCGTAGTAAGCGACTCTAACCTGCAGCCCACCGACACCCTCGCAGATGTTCTCAACCTCTACGAGGAAAAGGGTCACAACGCCATGGCAGTTACCGAGGACGGTACGGCAAACGGCAAGCTCTTAGGTATCGTTACAGGCAGAGATTACCGCGTTAGCCGTATGTCCTTCGATATCCCCGTTTCTCAGTTCATGACTCCCCTTGAAAAGCTCATTACCGCTCCCGAGACCACTACTCTCAAGGAAGCTAACGACATTATATGGGAGCATAAATTAAATTCACTCCCCATTGTTGACAAAAACGGCTGCCTGATGTACTTCGTATTCCGCAAGGACTACACCGAGCATAAGGAAAATCCCAACGAGATTTTGGACGCTGATAAGAGATATATTGTGGGCGCAGGTATCAATACTCTCGATTACGAGCAGAGAGTTCCCACACTTGTTGAGGCAGGTGCCGATGTTCTCTGTATCGACTCCTCAGAGGGTTACTCCTGCTGGCAGAAAAAGACTCTCGATTTCATCCGCAAAAAGTACGGCGACAGCGTAAAGGTGGGCGCCGGTAACGTAGTTGACCGTGACGGCTTTATGTTCCTTGCAGAAGCAGGCGCTGACTTTATCAAGGTTGGTATCGGCGGCGGCTCAATCTGTATCACCCGTGAAACAAAGGGTATCGGCAGAGGTCAGGCAACTGCTCTTATCGAGGTTGCCGCAGCTCGTGACGAGTATTTTGAAAAGACAGGTATATATGTTCCAATCTGCTCCGACGGCGGTATTGTTCACGACTACCACATGACCCTGGCTCTTGCAATGGGCGCAGACTTCATGATGCTTGGCAGATACTTTGCCCGCTTCGACGAATCTCCCACAACTAAGCTCAATATTAACGGCACGTACGTTAAGGAGTACTGGGGTGAGGGCTCAAACAGAGCTCGTAACTGGCAGAGATACGACTTAGGCGGAAAGAGCAAGCTCTCATTTGAGGAGGGCGTTGACTCCTACGTTACCTATGCAGGTCCCTTAAAGGACAACGTAGCAAAGAGCCTTTACAAGGTTAAGTCCACAATGTGCAACTGCGGTGTTACAAATATCCCCGACCTCCAGAAAAACGCAAAGCTTACTGTTGTTTCCTCTACCTCTATTGTTGAGGGCGGTTACCACGACGTAATGCTCAAGTCCACCGTTCAGAACAACAGATAAATAAAGATATAGGACATTAAAAATCCCGAACAGCTTTCAAACTGTTCGGGATTCTTTGCGTCTATTGAGATTTTTCTGTTACGGTGTCTGCAAAAAATTAAGAAAATTTGTAGGTTTTAACTGTCCATTTGCCTGATGATTTGCTGTCAAGATAGTAGACTATACCTGTGTCTCCTGTGAGGGGTATATCAATAGTCTGTTCGCTTCCGTTGTTAAAGATGATGTTTTGATAATCGTCAAAGCTAAAGGAAATGGAATAAATCTTTTGATTTTGGCTGTCGGTTTTAACATAGGTCATTGTATTTCCCGACCAAGCGGACATACTTCCGGCACTTCCCCAAACATACGCCTTAACTGTGGACCAGTTTTGGTTGTTGCTGAAGTAAACGGTGATATCGCCGCCTGTATCACCGCCGGAGGTGGAGCCTCCCACAGCTTCTATAACATCATATAATCCATTTAGCATAGCCTCAAGCTCTTCGTAGGTGTTATTGTTGTCGCGGAGAGCTTTCTTGAGAGCTTGATATTGGTCAAAGGAGCTGTATTCATAGTATTTCTCAAGCGCCTGCTTGATATTTGAAAGAATGTCAGTCAAGCTTTCGCCGCCTGCTGCTCCAACCTGAGCAGGAGATTTTTTCTCTATGGGGAATTTATCTATTATGTCGGCAACCTTCATTTGAATAGCCGTTGCGTCACGGATATTTACTTCTGTGTCGCCTGTGACGTTTGCCTGTGTAAATGCCTTACCCTTAAGGGTAATTAACTCTGCAATATGCTTCTGAACTATGGAAGCGTCATTGATGTTGACTTCGCCGTTTAAGTCTGCGTCACCGTAGAGATAGATTTCAGGCTCGGTGACGGAGGTGGAGAAGGGCTGGGTCGTTACCTCTGTGGGTTCGGTTTTGGTTGTTGTGGGAACAGTTGTGACCTCTGTGGGCTCGGTTTTGGTTGTCGTGGGAGCAGTTGTGACCTCTGTTGGCTCGGTTTTAACTGTTGTGGGAGCGGCGGTTGTTGCCTCGGGTACTGTTGTTGGCTCCGTGGGAGTATCCGCTAAGGTTGTATCAAAGGGAATGATGTAGGAGCAAAGGGGCATAATCTCGTTACTGTAAAGATTGATACCGTTAAAGAGAATGCTGTCCTTGTAGACCTCAACAATGTATCCCTCGGAAAGTCCCAATACGGGAGAACGGTTAACAGAGCCGTTTATAAGTCGTCTGACGCCGCCAACGGCGCTGTTGTGCATCATAACCGAGGATGTGCCGTTGTTGTCTGAGTAGTTATACTGAGCGGAAAGCTCTAAGTGAGTGTGACCTGTGATGATTACGCACTCCTTGTAGGTTTCCATGAGCTTTATGAAACGGCTAACGTCAGAGCTTGACTTGTTAAGACCTAAGTTGTAGTAGTAGGGGGAGGTCAGCTTGTCGCCGCTGCCCCAGCCTGCGATGTTTGCGTGCTCCATAATAAAGATGTTTTTGCCGTCGCCTGAGTATTTTTTGAGAAGCCCTTCAAGCCAGTCAAGCTGTGCGCTTGAGAATTGGGTGTTTTGGTTGGTGTAGAAAGCACCCTCCATGGCCATGAAAATGAAGTGGTCGCCGGTATTGGGCTCGGTGATTTCAAAATAGCCCTTGCCGCTGTTTATTGTGTTGATATCTGAGTCAAGACCCGTGCCCTTGATAAAGGCGTCGAAGTTGGTTTTTGAGGAGCCGTTCCAAACTGTTGCTACATCGTGGTTGCCGATTGCTTCGTAAATGGGCATAACGTAGGAGGAGTCGGCTAAGATTTTCTGATAGCGCTTGTATTCGGCGGCGTAGGTCTGGTTGCCGTTCTGGTCGTTTACTGTGTCGCCGGAGGAAACGGTAAAGTCAACGTCTCTCTTTGCGAGAGTCTCAAAGGCTGCTGCAAGATGGGTTTCGTCGTAGGGATATTTGCCCTCGCCGTAGGAGTCGTTTGCAAGCTGAACGTCGCTTATTGAGCCGAAGGTGTAGAAAGCGTCTCGGCTTTTATAGGGAAGCTGTTTTGAAGCCGGGATAGAGTAAACAGCCGAGGCCTTAGAAGCTGTGCAGTTTGCAAGTGAAGCAGGCTCGGAAGCGGATTTTATTGCGATGAGCTTTTCTGCGTCGGCTGGGATTGCAGTTTGCTTAGGCATTGTGAGAGTGCCTTTTCCCGAGGAAACAGTAACCTTTCCCAAGGTGTCCATACCCTCTAAGGCTTTTTCCGAATCTGCCCAGTAGAGGTAGTAGGTGCCGTCTGCAGCCGAGAGAGTAATTGTACCCTCGGCAAAGCCTTTTTCGGTTTTTGAGAAGCTGTAACTAATGGAGTCAGCCGCAGAAACGGATACAAGTCCTACGGTGACAAGGGAAGCTGCCATAAGGAAGCAGAGAATAAGAGATAATGTTTTTTTCACAGCCAAACCTCCGATACATTAATTTTCATATTTATTATATCACTGTGCACAGGTAAATACAATAGCGATAATTATTACTTTAGATTCTTTACCTTATCAGAAATTGCCTCAAGCTCCTCTTTGGAAAGCTCAGGAAGCCTTGAGAGCTTGTCGAGAATTGCTTCACGGGTTTCTTTATACTGCTGTTCAACACAGCGGTTGTAGAAGCTGACAACAACTCCTGTGGCTAAAGCGGTTACGAATAGGGCATAGATTGAGATTAAAACGGAGCAGATTTTACCCAAAGCGGTAGTGACTACGATATCCCCGAGACCCACCGTAAAGGTAACGGAATAAATGTACCAAAGAGCGTCGAAATAGCTCGTTATATTAGGCTCAATCAAAAATACCGCAAATCCACAGATAAGTATAAAGACTATGAAGCCCAAAATGATACTGTTTGCGTGAGTTTTTTTGAGGATTCCTCTGAGAATTTTCAGCTTTTTCATAAAAACCTCTCCTATACGGTTGTAAATTTATGTTAGTGCAGAATCCTTTTCAGAATAATCAAATCCCATACGGAATAATATCATCAATCGTCAAATCTCGTTTCGGCTTTGCAATGCCGTTGTATTGCTTATGACATTCAAGTAAATCAAGGAGAAGTCCGAGGGGCATCAGCATTGTTTCGTCCAGTGATAAGTTCAGCTGAACCACTCCATAATAAAGCAGTCGGGTAAAGAACTCCTCGTCACTTACCCGACTGCTGTGTTTTTTGAGCTTTCCTCGCTTTTGATATTTCGCTTTGTGCCTTTATACATCGACTCCATAATTGCTGATTTGTACTCTGACAAATCAAACGGTGAGGTTAAAAGCTCGACCTCATCTTCTGAAAGCAACGGCTTTTTATCATCGGGATTTTTGAGGTTGTGAATGAGTACACTCTGATTGGCAAGCAAGGTTATAAGCCATATAACCTCATCAAGAGCCATTTCAAAGTTTTCACTTTTCATCAGCTTGTCGCCGAGGTTCTCAAGACCACCGTATCTTGCGGCGATTTCCTTTGTTGCCTTTGTGGTTAAGACAAGGCTGTATTCATTTTCACCGATTTTGATATTTGTACTTCTTTCGCTGTCCATAGCTTACCTCCGTTATTATCCTACTGAATAAACAGGCTCGTAAACCTGTTTGTACCAGTTTGAAATTGTGGTTGAATTAACTGCGGTATCGTCCTCATTTACCTCTGCCTTCCAAGGATGCTTGCCCTGCGAGTCAGGTTTGTTTCTCCTTGTCACAGTACCCTCGATTGACGGTGTGGAAAACTCTATACTTTCGCCCTTTGTGGTAAGGTTCGTTGCCGGAATACCGAATTTAACTCTGTAAAGCCAGAAGTAGCGGTATTTTCCGTTTGACTTTTTCGCTCTGAAACCCACTGCAACAGGACAGCCTCCGTCCTCGCCTGCGGAAATGAGAACCTTGTTGCTGTCGATTTTCGCTCCCGTCAAGTTCTCTGCAACAGCAGTTCCGATGTCGTCAATGCCGAGAGTCAGCGTTCCGCTTTGAAACTCCTTGACAATTTCCGATGCACCGTCATCGGCATAGAGAGTTGCCTCGGCAAGCTCTATGGAAAGCTCTGCCGTCATAGCCTTTGCGAGTGGTATGGGTGTTGCGTAGGTTTCTTCGCCGTTTTCATTTTCTGTAATCTTTGAATAAAACAACTTATCAAGTCCGATTGTTGCCATTAAAATTCCTCCAATATAAATGATTTTGCCGTATCAACGGCATAGTGGTGATAGCCGGTATCGTCCTCGTGACCGATATACCGTCTGTCTGTAATTGTGATGTCAGCCTTTAGAATTGCCGTAACTAACTTGTATTTTAAAGCTGTGTAATTGCCCTTTGAAAAAATCGAAATCCGCACCTCTTGAACTTCATATTTCGGCAAATTGTCGCAGTGCATTTCAAAGCTGTCGGCAAGAGGTGTCAGCACAATGTATTCATCAGGCGGTGTGTCTGAAAATACACCTGTTTCAACCTTGATGTTCAGCTTTTCAGCTATGCTTTTTAATTCAGATA
>CAMKNF010000051.1 GCA_946414115.1 uncultured Ruminococcus sp.
GACAGGATTTCCGAAATAAATCCGCTTACGGGCGAGCTGAAGGCAATTCTGCGCCACGCCGCAATCTACCCTGCGTCACACTACATTGTTTCAAAGGACAAAATGCAGCTTGCTCTTGCAGAAATTGAGCGTGAATTGCAGGAAAGGCTTGAATATTTCAGAGAAAACGGAAAGCTCCTTGAGGCGCAGAGAATTGAACAGCGCACGCATTACGATATGGAAATGTTGCAGGAAATCGGATTCTGTACAGGTATTGAAAACTATTCAAGAATCCTGTCGGGCAGACCTCCTGGCTCTTCGCCTTACACTCTGCTTGATTACTTCCCAAAGGATTTTCTGCTGTTCGTTGACGAGTCGCACGTTACCCTGCCACAGGTAAGGGGAATGTATGCAGGCGACCACGCACGAAAGAAAAGCCTTGTAGATTTCGGATTCAGACTGCCGTCTGCATTTGACAACAGACCGCTGAATTTTGATGAATTTTACGACAGAATCAATCAGGTTGTATTTGTCAGCGCAACGCCGGGCGACCTTGAAATGGAAAAATCAGAGGTTGTTGCAGAGCAGATTATCCGTCCTACGGGACTTCTTGACCCTGAAATTTCGGTAAGACCGACAGAAGGACAGCTTGACGACCTCGTTTCCGAAATCAACATCAGAACAGCCAAAAAACAGCGTACGCTTGTTACAACGCTGACAAAGAAAATGGCAGAGGACTTGACGGCTTACCTTGAAACAATGGGAATAAAGGTGCGCTATATGCACCACGATATAGATACGGTTGAGCGAATGGAGATTGTGCGTGACTTGCGACTCGGAGAGTTTGACGTGCTTGTGGGCATCAATCTTTTAAGAGAGGGACTCGACATTCCCGAGGTTTCGCTCGTCGCAGTGCTCGACGCAGACAAAGAGGGATTCTTAAGAAGCACACGTTCGCTCATTCAGATTACGGGACGTGCCGCACGAAACAGCGACGGTATGGTAATAATGTACGCCGACAGCGTTACAGAATCAATGCGTGTTGCGATTGAGGAAACACAGCGCCGCCGTGAAATTCAGCAGAAGTACAACGAGGAACACGGTATAATTCCAAAGACGATTGTCAAAAAGGTAAGTGATATTCTTGAAATCTCAACACACGATGACAGCGAATTCAAGAGCGCAAAGAAAATGTCAAAGGCGCAGAAGCAACAGCTTATCGAAAGCCTTACAAAGGAAATGAAAGCAGCGGCAAAGCTGCTTGAATTCGAACACGCCGCATATCTGCGTGACAAAATCAAGAAACTGCGTGGAGAAAAATAAAATTTTATTAGTAAGAACTATTGCGATGTTTACGTAGGGACGCGGCGTGCCGTGACCGCTGTGGCAATCAAACTATACCGATTAAAACATAGTTACAGAGTAAAACAAACCTTTCCGTAGGGGACGGCATCCCTGACGTCCCGAAAAATATATGTATAATTTATAATAAGGAAGAGTGAAATGGCAAGGAAGAAAACCAACGAATACGATAATACCAGCATAACAACCCTCAAAGGTGCCGATCGTGTACGCAAAAGACCTGCGGTTATTTTCGGTTCAGACGGCATTGACGGTTGTCAGCATTCGGTATTTGAAATTCTTTCAAACTCCATTGACGAGGCGAGAGAGGGCTACGGTAAGCAGATTTCCGTAACCCGCTTTTCCGACGGCTCAATCGAGGTGGAGGACCACGGTCGAGGAATCCCTGTTGACTACAACGAAAACGAGCAGAAGTTCAACTGGGAGCTTGTGTTCTGCGAAATGTACGCAGGCGGCAAGTACAACAACAACGAGGGCGAAAGCTACGAGTTTTCACTCGGTATGAACGGCTTGGGACTTTGCTCAACTCAGTACGCTTCCGAATATATGGATGTTGACATCCGCCGTGACGGTTATCGCTATACACTCCATTTTGAAAAGGGCGAGAATGTAGGCGGACTCAAAAAAGAACCGTACAGCAAAAAGGATACGGGAACAAAAATCCACTGGAAACCCGATCTTGAGGTTTTCACCGATATTGACATTCAGCCCGACTATTTTCTTGACATAATGAAACGTCAGGCAATTGTCAACGCAGGCGTGGAGTTCATTTTCAGAAACCAGAACGGACGTTCATTTGACACTACTTCCTTTAATTATATTAACGGCGTAGTCGACCACGTTGCCGAGGTAATCGGCGAGGAGGGACTTACAACCGTTCAGCACTGGGAAACAGAGTGCAAAACACGTGACCGTGACGACAAACCCGAATACAAGTGCAAAATGGACATAGCCGTTGCGTTTTCAAATAAGGTCAGCCTTACCGAATACTACCACAATTCAAGCTGGCTTGAACACGGCGGCGCACCCGATAAGGCTGTGCGAAACGCCTTTGTCTATCAGATTGACAGTTACTTAAAGCAGAATAATAAATATAACAAAACAGAAAGCAAAATCAAGTTTGACGACGTAGAGGATTGCCTTGTGTGCGTAATTTCCTCGTTTTCAAGTGTTTCCTCCTACGAAAATCAGACGAAAAAGGCTGTAACCAACAAGGGTATTCAGGACGCAATGACTGCATTCCTGCGTCAGAGCTTAGAGGTGTATTTCATAGAAAATCCCCTTGAAGCCGAGAAGATTGCAGAGCAGGTGCTTGTGAACAAGCGCAGTCGTGAAAACGCAGAGAAAACCCGACTTAACATAAAGAAAAGGCTTTCGGGCAACCTCGACATCACAAACAGAGTTGCAAAATTTGTCGATTGCCGAAGTAAGGACGTTGAACAGCGTGAACTGTTCATAGTAGAGGGTGACTCTGCTCTCGGTGCCTGCAAGCAGGCAAGAAACCCCGATTTTCAGGCTATAATGCCAATCAGAGGTAAAATTCTTAATTGCCTTAAAGCCGACTATGATAAAATTTTCAAGAGCGAAATCATAACCGATTTGCTCAAGGTTCTTGGCTGCGGAGTTGAAGTAAAGTCAAAGGCGAATAAAAATCTTTCAAGCTTTGATATGGACGCTCTGCGCTGGAACAAGGTTATTCTTTGTACCGATGCCGACGTTGACGGCTTTCAGATTCGCACATTATTACTTACAATGCTTTACCGCCTTACTCCTACACTTATTGAGCAGGGCAAGGTGTTCATTGCGGAATCTCCGCTTTACGAAATCACCTCGAAGAATGACGTTTATTTTGCGTATGATGAAATTGAAAAGGATAAGTTTATCGAGCAAATCGGCAACGAAAAGTTCACAATCCAGCGAAGCAAAGGTCTTGGTGAAAACGAACCCGATATGATGAATTTAACTACAATGAATCCCGACACACGCAGACTTATCAAGGTTATGCCTGATGATGCGGCACAGACTGCAGAAATCTTTGATATTCTGCTCGGCGATAATCTACAGGGCAGAAAAGACTACATTGTAGAGCACGGCAACGAATATATAGATAATCTCGACGTAAGCTGACAGGAGGTGGAAAACAATGGCTTCTAAAAAGAAAACTCCCCAAAAATCAAACGCTCCCAAAACCCACGGTGTAATAAACGGAGCAGGCGATATTGTAGAACAACCCATAGTTTCCACTATCCGTGAAAACTATATGCCCTATGCAATGAGCGTAATTCTGTCACGTGCAATTCCCGAGATTGACGGCTTTAAGCCTTCTCACCGCAAGCTCCTTTTTACAATGTACAAAATGGGACTTCTGACAGGCAACAGAACAAAGTCTGCAAATATTGTCGGCGCAACAATGAAATTAAACCCTCACGGCGACTCGGCAATCTACGACACAATGGTGCGTTTGTCAAGAGGCTACGAGGCGCTTTTGCATCCGTACGTTGACTCAAAGGGTAACTTCGGTAAGTTCTACAGCCGAGATATGGCTTGGGCGGCTTCACGATACACCGAAGCAAAGCTTGCGCCAATCTGCAACGAGCTTTTTCGTGACATAGATAAGGACACAGTTGATTTTGTCGATAACTACGACAACACAATGAAAGAGCCGTCACTCTTGCCCGTTGCATTTCCGTCTGTACTTGTAAACGCAAATACAGGTATTGCGGTAGGTATGGCTTCAAATATCTGCTCCTTTAACTTGAAGGAAATCTGCGAAACCACGGCGGCACTCATACGTGATCCTGACCATGATATAAAGTCAACTCTGCCTGCACCCGATTTTATCGGCGGCTGTCAGATAATCTACGATGAAAAGACAATCAATCAGGTTTACGAAACAGGCAGGGGCAGTATCAAACTTCGTGCAAAGTACGAGTACGACAAATCCGCAAACTGCATTGACGTGCTTTCAATTCCGAGCACAACCACCTGCGAGGTCATAATCGAGAAGATTATCGACCTTGTAAAGCAGGGTAAGGTAAAGGAAATTTCCGATATTCGTGACGAAACAGGTATTGACGGTCTTAAAATTACAATTGACTTAAAGCGTGGTGTTGACCCCGAAAAGCTTATGTCAAAGCTGTTCCGTTTCACAACTCTTGAGGATTCATACGCCTGCAACTTCAATGTGCTAATCGGCGGAGTGCCAATGGTACTCGGCGTTAAGGCACTGCTTGAAGAGTGGATAGCGTTCAGAATTGAGTGCGTAAGACGCAGAACATATTTTGACCGAAATAAAAAAGCAGACAAGCTCCACCTTTTAAAGGGACTTGAAAAAATCCTGCTCGATATTGACAAGGCAATTAAAATTATACGTGAAACCGACGAAGAGGTCGAGGTTGTACCAAACCTTATGATTGGCTTCGGAATCGACAAAATTCAGGCTGAATATGTTGCCGAAATTAAACTGCGCCACCTCAACAGAGAATACATCTTAAAGCGAACAAAGGATATTGAGGAGCTTGAAAAGGAAATTGCCGAGCTTGACGAAATCTTAAAGAGCAAGGCGAGAATCAAGACGATAATCGTCAAGGAGCTTAAGGCAATAGCCGATAAGTACGGTCAGCCCAGAAAGAGTATCATAATCTACGAGGATAACGCAAAGTACGAGGAAGAGGTCGAGGAAATCCCCGATTATCCTGTTACGTTCTTCTTTACAAAGGAAGGCTATTTCAAAAAGATTACACCACAGTCACTGCGAATGAGCGGAGCGCATAAGCTCAAAGACGGCGATGTAATTGTGCAGGAAATTGAGTTTTCAAACAACTGCGACCTGCTGTTCTTTACCGACAAATGTCAGGTCTATAAAGCAAAAGCCTCCGACTTTGCCGACACCAAGGCAAGCGTTCTCGGCGACTACGTAGCCGCAAAGCTTTCTATGGACGAGGGCGAAAACGCTGTCTTTATGGTAGCAACGAAGGACTACAAGGGAATATTGCTTTTTGCCTTTGAAAACGGAAAGGCGGCAAAGGTGCCGCTTGAAGCGTACACCACAAAGACTAACCGCAAAAAGCTGACAGGCGCATATTCCGATAAATCACCGCTTTCGGGAATGCTGTTCCTTGAAGATGACAGGGAAGTGCTGTTTAAAGCGTCATCAGGCAGAATGTTGCTTGTTCACACAGGCGCATTGTCACTAAAGACAACACGCTCAACACAGGGCGTAGCCGTAATGAAGCTCAAAAAAGGACACAGACTTTTTGAAATTTCCGAATACAAAGGCACTTTTGCAAAACCACAGCGCTATAGAACACGCTCTCTGCCTGCTTTGGGTGCGTTGCCGTCAAACGAAGACACGTCTGACGAACAGCTTTCACTGCTTTAAGGTATTTTATTAAAAATATATGATGAAAAATATAAATTTTCTCTTGCAAAAATAATATTTATGTGATACTATATAATAGTTAATTAATGCAGATTATCGTGTGTTATATCATATTAATGAAAGGAAGATGAAAAATGGGCGTTTTAGGTATTGTTCTCGGTGTTGTTCTCGGCATCGTTTCAATAGCAATTATCGTTGTAATTATTCTTCAGGAAGGCAACCAGCAGGGTATTGGCGTAGTAACAGGTGCGGCTGACTCTTATTTCTCAAAGAATAAGGCTCGTTCAATTGATGCGTTTCTTTCACGTTGGACAAAGGTATTTGCCGCAGTATTCGTTCTCTTCGTAATTGCGCTTAACGTACTTTCCTATTTCGGAGTAATAAAGTAATATCTTTAAAAATCAGAGCATAATTATAGACCGTCGGATGTATGTCCGACGGTCTGTTTTACTTTGTAAATTTTTGGAGATGTTATTTATGCCGCTGTGGGGATTAGCAATCGTTTTTGTGTCAATATTCTTGATTTTTGCAATTATCCATTACATATCAAAAAGCAAGCACCCTCTTAAAAGGTCGCTTTTGTCAATGCTAATCGGTGCGGCAACGCTAACAGCGGTAAATTTAACCTCGGGACTTACGGGCGTTTTTCTGCCTGTCAGCCTGCTTTCAATTATCGTATCGGTTGTCGGCGGCGTACCCGGAGTAACGTTACTTCTCTCACTTAATCTGTTTTTTTAAATTTACAGTACGCCGTAAAGCTCTTCAAGAGCCTCACCGACATTTTCCTTGTCCTTCGTCATAAGCGCAAGCATAACCTTGTAAACGGTAGAAGGACTGTCGTAGAAGTTCTTTTTCATAACCATAGCCTGCTCATAGTTCGGAGCGTAAAGTGTAAAGGATAGCAAATCCATATCACCGCCCGAAATTTTGCAGATAACATCAAAGCCGTTTTCGGTTTTCTTGATTTCAACCGAATTTTCACGACGTTTTTTCTTTTCGCCAAGCAGTTTTATAGCGCTCACATACGCTTTTTCCTTAACAGTGTAGGATAGTACGCTTTCAAGCTGGTTTGCAATCATTTTTCCGTTGTCGGTAAGCTCATACGTATGCAATCCGTCAACAATGTCACTTTCCTTTATATTGCCGTTTTTAATCAAATCGTCAAATGCGGCGCTGACTTCAAAATAATTAGCAAGCTCTTCTATGGTAATTGCCTGAACAACAAGCTCTTTATCCATATTTTCCTTAACGCAGTTAAGAAGATAGCAGATAAGAATTCTTATTTCGTTTTTACTTCTAACACCGCCTAATGTTACGCCCTCGTCAAATGTATCAAAAGCCATATAATCACCCGTATTTTAATATTTATCTTAATTATAACATATAATAAATTAAAAGTGTATATTTTTATTCAAATTATTTGACTATCCGTGTTTGTTATGATAGAATTATAGCAAGAAAGGAGTAATCTTATGGAACAATATATGCCTTTCATATGGATAGGATTTGCAGTATTAATGGCTGTATGCGAAGCGTTTACATCACAGCTTGTTTCAATCTGGTTTGTGCTCGGCTCTGTGTGCGCCGCAATTACTTCAATTTTTACTGACTCTATTCCGATACAGACTTCGGTATTTCTTGTTGTTACTCTTGTTTCACTTCTTGTAACAAGACCGCTTATAAACAAGTGGAAACAAAAGAAGGGTGTAACAAGCACAAACGCAGACAGACTTATCGGAAAAATCGGAATCGTCCTTGCTGATATTGAGGACGTTCAAAAGGTCGGACAGGTAAAGGTAGAGGGTGAAATCTGGACTGCAAAGTCACAGTATGCACCGATTTCAAAAGACAGTAAAGTAAAAGTGCTCTCAATTGAGGGAGTGAAGCTCATTGTTGAGCCGACAGAAAACATAGAGGAGTAAATTATGGAAGGATTCATTGGTTTAATTATTATCGGAATAATTGTTTTTATCGTGCTTCTTGTTGTAATAAGCAATATTAAAATCGTACCGCAGGCACACGCTTATGTTATTGAACGTCTTGGTGCGTATTATGCAACATGGGATACAGGACTTCACGTAAAAATTCCGTTTATTGACAAAATCTCAAAGAAGGTTTCACTGAAGGAACAGGTTGTTGACTTCCCGCCCCAGCCCGTAATCACAAGAGATAACGTAACAATGCAGATTGATACGGTAGTGTATTTTGAAATCACAGACCCGAAGCTCTACTGCTACGGTGTTGAGCGTCCGTTAAGCGCAATCGAAAACCTCACAGCAACAACTCTGCGTAACATTATCGGTGATTTGGAGCTTGATAATACGCTCACCTCACGTGACACAATCAACGATAAAATCAGAATTATCCTTGATGAAGCAACAGACGCATGGGGTATCAAGGTTATTCGTGTTGAGCTTAAAAACATTCTTCCGCCCCGTGAAATTCAGGACGCAATGGAAAAGCAGATGAAGGCAGAACGTGAACGCCGTGCAAGAATCCTTGATGCAGAGGGTGAAAAGCGCAGTCAGATTCTCGTTGCCGAGGGTATGAAGGAGTCTGCAATCCTCAAGGCAGACGCTGTTAAAGAGCAGAAAATCCGTGAGGCACAGGGTGAAGCAGAGGCTATCCTCACAGTGCAGAAGGCTAACGCAGACGCACTCCGTATGTTAAACGAAGCCGCTCCCACAGAGCGCATAATTCAGCTTAAATCTCTCGAAGCATTTGCAAAGGCGGCTGATGGCAAGGCTACAAAAATCATCATTCCGTCAGATATACAGAGCCTTGCAGGCAACGTAACAGCAATAAAAGAGCTTTGGGACAGTGAAACACCAAAGCAGTAAATCAAAATACAGCTCACAGCGCAGTCTTTTGACTGCGCTTGACTTTTAAAGCCGAGTGCCTCGGCGGGCAAATCGAGTGGAAAAGTCGGTTTGTTGGAAAAAATTGTAGCCCGAATTTTAAATTGATATATAGGTAAACGTATGTTTTTAGTCGTAGGGACACGGCGTGCCGTGTCCGCAGTGGAAATCAAACTATACCGATTAAGCCGTATTTATAGAGAAAAACAAACTTTTCCGTAGGGGACGGCTTCCCGGACGTCCCATTCACAAAAATTGCAGTGCAATTTTTGCGTGGACACGGCACGCCGTGTCCCTACGTCAACGTTGGCTATTACATCAACGCTAAATTATTTTTTATACAACCAAAATAGCATCAAAATAAAGGGGTAGGGTATGTTAATTATAAATCTTCTGTGGTATTTTGTGATTTTTTCATTCTGCGGCTGGCTTATAAACGGAATAAGAACTCTCTTTGAAGAAAAAAGATTTTACAACAAGGGCTTTCTTGCTTCTCCGTTTTGTCCGTCCTACGGAGTCGGAGCGGTAATTTGCTATGTTGCATTAAATCACTTTCAATCCAATAGATTTTTTCTGTTTTTCGGCAGTTGTATAATCCTGTCGCTTGTTGTTATCCTTATAGGATTTTTTACCGAAAAAGTACTTGGCTTCAAGCCTTGGGATTTCAGCAAAATGAAGCTCAATATCGGCAGTTATGTAACCTTGCCATACACGCTTTTGCTCGGAATAATGGGAACAATTCTTGTAGGTTTGCTGATTCCCGTTCTCAATTCCGTAATAGAGCTTATTCCGTTCCTCGTAAGCCTTATAGTCGTTCTTTCAATCTGCCTGCTCATTCTGATTGACTATGTTTTTGCGATAATCACAACCTTGAGATTACAGCACAGAATCAAAAAGCTTAACGGTGTTTCAAGCCTGCTCGGAAGCGACGTTCCGCAGGAGAAAATCGACGAGCTTGAAAGCAATTACAACAAGCTTTTTACCGAAAACATTTTACGTCGAAGGCTTGTTTCTGCATTTCCCGAGCTGAAAAACACTGCATATGTAAAGCAGATTGCCGCAAAGCTTGACGAAATCAAAACCAATAATATGAAGGAGTACACTCAGGTTTACGAAAACAAAGAAGAAGAGCCGTTTGCATTCGGTTTTTGCTTTACAAAGCTGTTTTATCTTTTTCTTTTTGGCTCAATGCTCGGAACTCTGTTTGAAACAATATGGGCGCTTTTTGCCGAGGGCCATTTTGAAGTGCGTGTCGGAATGGTTTACGGTCCGTTTATACCCGTTTACGGCGGCGGAGCTTGTTTTTTGACCGCTGTTCTGTACAAGCTGTATAAGCTGAGCGATACGCTTATTTTTGTAATCAGCGCAGTAGTCGGCGCAGGCTTTGAGTACTTCTGCTCGTGGTTTCAGGAAACGCTTTTCGGCACTGTTTCGTGGGACTACAGCAACACAGCCTTTAACCTTGACGGCAGAACAAACCTTATGTACGCTCTGATATGGGGCTTTCTCGGTCTTGTCTGGGTGCGATATCTCTATCCCTGGGCGTCAATGCTTATCGAAAAAATACCAAAACGTGCAGGCTCAATAATTACAACATTTTTGATTGTCTTTATGCTGATCAACGCTTTTATGTCAGTGTCTGCGACCTACCGCTGGACGCAGAGAACAGAAGGAGTACCTGCCTCAAACAGCTTCGACAGATACCTCGACAAGCACTTTGACGATGATAAAATGAATTTCCTGTTCCCTCATATGAAAGACGTTGACGAAACGGGAATCACAACTTCGGGGTTGATTTCATCGGAAAGACCTTATGAAACAAGTCCCTCCGAATATACTCTGACAACTTATCCTAAAGAGTAGATTTTACTTATTAAGATAAAATTTCATGATTTGCTGTCGTTTGATAAAATAATTGGCATATTCTATTGAAATTCCGTTGTTTTTTTAATATAATATAATAGTTATCTTCGGCAGGTTTTTAGCTTGTCAGATTATAAAATACACGACAAAGGAGCATATTATGAAGAAAGTTGCAATCATAATGGGTTCAGACAGTGATTTCCCCGTAGTATCAAAGGCTGTCAAAAAGTTAAAGGAATTCGGCGTTGAGTACGAGGTTCACGTTATGAGTGCCCACAGAACGCCCGATGCGGCAATAGAGTTTTCTGCAAACGCAAAGAAAAACGGCTTTGGCGTAATCATTGCAGCCGCAGGAATGGCTGCTCATCTTGCAGGCGTGCTTGCCGCAAAAACAACTCTTCCCGTAATCGGAATTCCCTGCAAATCCGCACAGCTTGACGGTATGGATGCACTTCTTGCAACAGTTATGATGCCCACAGGAATCCCCGTAGCAACCGTTGCTGTTGACGGTGCGGCGAATGCGGCAATTCTTGCTGTAGAAATGCTTGCACTTTCTGATGATACTCTTGCAGAAAAGCTTGAAAATATGAAAAAAGAAATGGAAAACGGCGTTGCCGAAAAGGACAAGGCAATGCAGCTTAAGGTGGCAGAGCTTTGATTAAGAATTTTGTTGACATAGATACAAAACTTGATAAGTTTAACGATGAATGCGGC
>CAMKNF010000052.1 GCA_946414115.1 uncultured Ruminococcus sp.
ACCGAGATCTACACTCTTTCCCTACACGACGCTCTTCCGATCTCTATAAATAAAAAGATTGCGACGGGATATGTTGAGGTTCACACCGAGGATATCAAGGTTCTCGGCAAGTGCAAAAACGTGCTTCCCTTTGAGGTTGCTACTTCAACAAACACCTCCGAGGACGTGCGTTTAAAATATCGTTTCCTTGACCTTCGTAATCCCAAGGTGCACAACAACATTATGTTCCGTTCTAATGTTGTTTCTTTCCTGCGCACAAAGATGAATGAGCTCGGCTTTACTGAAATTAATACTCCGATTCTTTCAACCTCATCTCCTGAGGGCGCAAGAGATTACCTCATTCCCAGCCGTAAGCACAAGGGTAGATTCTACGCACTTCCGCAGGCTCCGCAGATTTTCAAACAGCTCCTTATGGTTTCGGGTTTTGACAGATACTTCCAGATTGCTCCCTGTTTCCGTGACGAGGACGCTCGTGCCGACCGTTCACCGGGTGAGTTCTATCAGCTCGACTTTGAAATGGCTTTTGCAACGCAGGAGGACGTTTTTGCAGTTGCAGAGGAGGTTTTGTACGAAACATTCAAGAAGTTTTCGGATAAAGAGGTTTCAAAGCCTCCGTTTGCTCGTATTCCCTACGCTGAAAGTATGGTAAAGTACGGTACGGACAAGCCCGATTTGCGCAATCCGCTTGTGATTGTTGAAATCAGCGATATGTTCGTTGAAACGGATTTTGCTCCGTTCAGAAAGAAAACAGTTCGTTCAATCAACGTTCCGAATGCCGCTTCGCAGAGTAAAAAGTGGTTCAAGAGAATGGAGGAGTTCGCTCTTTCAATCGGAATGAAGGGACTCGGCTATGTTAAGGTGAACGACGACCTCACCTTTGACGGTCCGATTGACAAGTTCCTCAAAGAGGGCGACCGTGAGGAGCTTATAAAGAGAAATAACTCCAAGGCGGGCGACGTAATTTACTTTATCGCCGACACAGCAAAGGACGCTCCAAAGCTTGCAGGTCAGATAAGAACAGAGGTTGCAAAGCGTCTTGACCTTATCGACACAAGCCGTTTTGAGCTTTGCTTTATTGTTGATTTCCCGATGTTCGAGCGTGACGAGGAAACAAATCAGATTATCTTTACTCACAACCCGTTCTCAATGCCGCAGGGCGGTCTTGACAGCCTTTTAAATAAAGACCCCGAAGAAATCCTTGCTTATCAGTATGACATCGTATGCAACGGCGTTGAGCTTTCGTCGGGCGCAGTGCGTAACCACGACATTGATATTATGAAAAAGGCGTTTGAGCTTGCAGGCTATACAGAGGACGACTTAAAAGCAAAATTCTCGGCTCTCTACAATGCGTTCCAGTACGGCGCACCGCCGCACGCAGGAATGGCTCCGGGTGTTGACAGAATGATTATGCTGCTCACCGAGGAGGAGAACATCAGAGAGGTAATTGCATTCCCCATGAACTCAAATGCGCAGGATTTACTGCTCGGCTCACCCGGAGAAGTAACCGAACAGCAGTTGCGTGAAGTTCACATTAAGTTAAGATAAATAACACTCAAAGGGCGAGTTGTAGGAAAATATGACTTGCCCTGATTCTGTTTACAAAGAAACAGTTTAGACTGATAATCGGACTTTTCTGTTATATCCGTAGGGACACGGCGTGCCGTGTCCGCAGTAACAAATCAAACGTAACCAATTAATTTATCATTACAGTAATAAACAAACCTTTCTGTAGGGGACGGCTTCCCAGACGTCCCAATCCACCTGAATGGCAATGTAATTCAGGTGAGGACACGGCTCGCCGTGTCCCTAAGTCGGTATTGTTATTATCTCAAAACTGACGTGTAAAATCAAATGTTTATATTTTGAAAACGTTTCGGGACGTCAGGGATGCCGTCCCCTACGGCAATATAGGAAACGTTATTTTTATAACTTATAAATATTATACAATAACAGTTATTATTTGTTAACAAAGGATGGTTTTTATGGTAACAAGAGAAGACGTTGAAAACATTGCGTTGCTTTCAAAGCTTTTTGTTCCTGAGGAGGAGCTTGACAGCCTGACGCAGTCAATGCAAGAAATTATAGATTTTGCCGACGAAATCAACAAAGCCCCCGCAAGCGACGAGGCTTTTGACAATATCAACAATCTGTCAAACGTGTTCCGTGAGGACGAGGTTGTTGAGTCGTTCAGCAGCGAGGAAATTCTGAAAAATGCTCCCGAACAGGCAGAAAATCATTTCCTTGTGAGAAACAGAGAGTAAGGCGGTGTTTTAGATATGGGTACAATTGCAAAAATTCACGAGATGCTGACGACAAAGCAGTGCTCCTGCACCGAGCTTACAAAGAGCTATCTCGACGAAATAGAAAAATCAAACGGCGAGCTTAACGCCTACGTCAATGTTACGGGCGACGAGGCTTTAAAGACAGCCGAAAAGGTTGATAAGAAAATCGCATCGGGTGAGGAAATCGGACTGCTTGAGGGTGTTCCGATGACCTTGAAGGACAACCTTTCAACAAAGGGCATTGAAACCACCTGCTGTTCAAAGATTCTTACCGGCTACAAGCCGATTTACAATGCAACCGTATGGGATATTCTTCAGTCGCAGAACGCCGTTATGCTCGGCAAGACGAATATGGACGAGTTCGCTATGGGTTCTTCGTGTGAAACCTCATACTTTGGCGGTGCGACAAATCCGTTTAATACAAAGCACGTTTCGGGCGGCTCCTCGGGCGGTGTTGCAAGTGCAGTCGGCGCAAATATTGCGGCTTACGGTCTTGGCTCCGATACAGGCGGCTCAATCCGTCAGCCTGCATCATTCTGCGGAATTGTCGGCTTAAAGCCAACCTACGGTTCTGTTTCCCGTTACGGACTTGTTGCTTACGCAAGCTCGCTTGACCAGATTGGACCGATTACAAAGAGCGTTGAGGACGCTTCAATCGTCTTTGACGCAATTTCAAAATATGATGAAAAGGACTCCACCTCCAAGGAATATAACGGCGATACTTATTCATCGCTCAACAACGACATAAAGGGAATGAAAATCGGCATTGCAAGAGAATATCTTGACGGTGTGCGTGACGACGTAAAAGAGGCTGTGCTGAATGCGGCTGAGGTTTACAAGTCGCTCGGTGCAGAGATTGTTTACTTTGACTTGCCTGCACTCAAGTTTGCTCTTCCCGTTTACTATATCATCGCCTGTGCAGAGGCTTCTTCAAACCTCGGTCGTTATGACGGTATCCGCTACGGCTACAAGACTGAGCACTACAACGGCACTCACGATATGATTTGCCGCACACGCTCCGAGGGCTTCGGCGAGGAAGTTAAGCGCAGAATACTGCTCGGCACATATGTGCTTTCGGCCGGCTACTATGACGCTTACTACAAAAAGGCGCAGAATTTGAGGGGAACAATTGTTAAGGCTTTCAACGACGCATTTACTCACTGCGACGTTATCCTTGCGCCGACTGTTCCTATGACTGCTTTTGAAATGGGACGTGCGGTTTCTGACCCGATTGAAACATATCTCACCGACATTTGCACCGTTCCCGTAAATATTGCAGGCTTGCCGGGTGTTTCCGTTCCCTGCGGCTTCAACGCAAAGGGTATGCCGATTGGTATGCAGCTTATCGGCAAGAGCTTCGGCGAGGCTGAAATTTTAAATGCCGCTTATAAATATCAGCAGGCGGCAGGCGAAAACTTTAAAGATACAAAGTGGGGTGTTAAGCTGTGAAATACGAATTAGTTGCGGGTTTTGAAACCCATATTGAGCTTGCTACAAAGACAAAGATTTTCTGCGGCTGTACAACGCAGTTCGGCGGTGAGCCAAATACACACTGCTGTCCCGTTTGTATCGGACTTCCCGGCACGTTGCCAAAGCTTAACCGTCAGGTTGTGCGCTACGGAATTATGGCTGGTCTTGCCACACACGGCGAGATTGCCGAAATCTCAAAGATGGACAGAAAAAATTACTGCTATCCCGACCTTTCAAAGGCTTATCAGATTAGCCAGCTCTACGCTCCGCTTACAATCGGCGGATATGTTGAGCTTTCAAGCGGAAAGAAAATCAGACTTCACCACATTCACATTGAGGAGGACGCAGGAAAGCTGATTCATCAGCACGGCGACACCTATGTTGACTACAACCGTGGCGGCGTTCCGCTTATTGAAATCGTTTCCGAGCCTGACATCCGCTCAATTGACGAGGCGAGGGAGTACGTTGAAAAGCTCCAGCAGGTTATGAGGTATATCGGCATTTCCGACTGTAAAATGCAGGAGGGCTCAATGCGCTGTGATGTTAATATTTCGGTTCGTCCCGTCGGCAGTGAAAAGCTCGGCACACGTACCGAAATTAAGAATATGAACTCAATCAACAACATCTGCAAGGCTATGGAATACGAGTTTGAACGTCAGGTTGACTTGATTGAAAGCGGCGGTCAGGTTGTGCAGGAAACCCTGCGCTATGACGATGCAACAAACACAACCTCGTCTATGAGAAGTAAGGAGGACGCTCACGACTACCGTTATTTCCGTGACCCAGACCTTGTGACAATTCACGTTACAAAGGAGGAGGTTGAGGAGATTAAATCAACGCTTCCCGAGCTTCCGACAGAGAAGTGCAAGCGTTATGTTGACGAGCTTGGAATACCGGAAAAGGATGCACAGCTCCTTACGAAATACAGAAATATAAGCGAATATTTTGACAAGGCTTGCGAGGGCGTTAAGTCGCCCAAGACTGTTTCAAACTTCATTATCGGTCAGATTTTCAGCAGGGTTGAAACCGAGGCTGACAAGGAAGTTTTTGATGTTTCGGTAAATCCCGAGCAGTTAAACGAGCTTGTAAAGCTGCTTGACAGCGGAAAAATCCGCAACAATCTTGCAAAAGCAACGCTTGAAAAAATGCTTGACAGCGGCAAGGGTGCGCTTGAATTTATCAGCGAGAGCGATATGGGCGGACTTGACGAGAATGCAATGCTTGAGCTTTGCAAGCAGGCTGTTGAGAGCAACGCAAAGGCTGTTGAGGACTACAAAAACGGCAAGGAAAAAGCAATCAAGGCTCTTGTCGGCTTTGTTATGAAGAACAGCAGAGGCAAGGCTGATGCTGCCGCCGCTGAAGCAAAAATCAAAGAGCTTATCGGTTAAGGTGCAAGACTATGAAAAACAATTTACGTGTAGTGTCGCTTGTGATGATTATCAGCCTGATTTTTTCCGGCTCACTGCTTTATTACAAATTAGCCGACGTAATTATTCCGTCGTGGTCGCAGGAGGGCGTTGACCTCTACGTTTATGTTCTTGCGTTTGTAATCTTGGCTTCAATTGTACTGAAGTTTATTACGGGAATGTTCGGCTTGACGGCATTTACAAAGAGCACAACTGAAAAAGAAAAGCAGAAAAAGCTTACTGTTTCGGGCAAGCTTGCCGTTCCGATTGCGGCTTGCGGACTTTTGTGTCTGTTTATCAAGCTGTTCTACTCCGACCGGTTTCTTGTAATTGATGTTTTTGATATTGCGCTTGATATTCTTTTAGGTTTTATGTTCATAATCTGCTCAATGTACGTTCGTGCAGGCAGAGAGTGACGAGTGCTCTGAATTTGTTATTGTACGGTGTAATACACCAACAAAAATAGAAGTTTTTAATATATAAAATCATCACCGCATATTCGGATTTCCTTCTGAATATGCGGTGCTTTTGTTCAGTGAGATCTGATTATCAGAGATTTGTTAAATATTAATAATACAAATATAAATAAGTTGTTATTCTGTACAAAATAATCAAATAGTATTTACAATAGTAAAAAAATATGATAAAATATATAACAAGTAAAGCATACAAAAAAATTTTTATAATAATTGAAAGAAGGACACTTATGAAAAAATTAATTTCATTAATAATTGTAACTGCTATGATGGCGTTTTCAAATGTGACGGTGTTTGCAGCAGAAAATAAGGATTTAAATATACAAATTGAAGAATTTCAGGAATTTGTTACAGAATGTGAGAGTTACTATATTTATTATGATTATATGCAACCGCCTATTGGTCCGTTTTGGTCAGAATTGTCAATGGAACGAATGACTGAGGCAGTAGATGTTGCAAGAAAAACAGCCATAAATTCAGAAGAAGAACTTGCAAAGGCGAAAACAGATTTTAATCATATTGTGTCTACGATGACACTTGAAAAAGAAGAGCTTGAGTTTATGGTTTCTTTGTTCGAAAAAGAAAAGAACGATAATAATTATTATGATGAGGAAACATGGAATGGTTTTCAATCTGTTTTAGCTTATGGTAAACAAGCTCTGCAATCGGAAGATGAGGAGCTTATGTATCATAGCTATATTAAAATGAGAAATACTTTTAATAATATATGTAAATATAATACTGAGTACGCTGATTTTAACGGAGACGGAGTTTTGAATATTACAGACATCACCTTGGCTCAAAAATATCTTGTTAATTCAGTAGAATTTAATTATTCTCAGTGTACTATTGCACAGTTTAATTACTGTGATTTTCTTAGAATTGATGATTTGACAAATCTTCAGAAATACATAGTTGGAAATGGTGAAAAAATGAAAACAAAACATCTTGATAATGTTTTATCTTTGCAAGATTTAGATATTTCTACAAGAAAATTTATACCTGAGATGGAAAATTCAAATTATATTTATTATGTAGAAAGAAATAATTATTTTGATAATTTATATTTGTGAATTATAGCTATAAATTATTTTTTGAAAGGTAAATGAATTTATGAGAATATTTAAAAAAAAGTGTTTTTAAATTTAATAGTTGTATTTATATTACAAGTTGCGGTTTTGACCGTAATGGCAGAAGAAAGTAGTTACACTAATCTTGAAAGTGAGTATGGATTGTTGTTTGACGACTATGAGCCAAATTTACCAATACCTAATGAAGAGGAGTCACAGACTACATTGACTTCATATGATCCACGTATAACAAATTCTGTTACTAGTATAGCAAACCAATCACGTAACAGAGTGTGTTGGGCTTTTGCATCAACAGCACTAATGGAGACCGCTGTGCTAAAAAATACAGGCTTGAAAACTGATTATTCAGAACAAGCATTGAGATTTTTAACAAGTAATAAGGTTAAAGACAAATTAGGAAATAATTCTGATATAGGACTTTATAATAGATCATCAGATGGAGCTGGCAGTATAATATCTGGTTTATCTTACTTTACGAGAAGAAATAGTCCTATCTCGAACCAAATCAACTGGCTCTCTCCAAATTTTGAAAGCGATGTACCATATACGACGTGTGATAGCAATTTTGATTATATGTTATCCGTAATTAATTATTTTGATGAATTTGGATTGCCCAAAGGAATAGATACATCATTTACAAATGCTTATGCTACAGATACGATATATATTGATTTTAATTATGTTAAGGACTATATTTTAGAATATGGTGGAGTATTTTTCACTTTTTGTGCAGGTAGTTACAATATAGAAACAAATGCTTTTTATTCTGATTCTGTGGATAAAAGGTTAGCACATGCAGTTGAAGTTGTTGGATGGGATGACAATTATTCAAGATTTAATTTTTCAGAAAATATGAGACCAGAACGTGACGGTGCATGGTTGATAAAAAATAGTTGGGGTATACATAATGATAGAGTAAACGATGATGGTTATTATTGGGTTTCTTATTGTGATCCGTCAGTTAATATTCATAAAGGGTGTGCGGTAGTAACAGATGTTTCACCTGTTTCAAAGAACGAATATATGTTATCTTATGATTATACTCCGATGGCTCGACACATACCGTATAGTTTATCTGAATCAAACAATAGCATATATATGGCTAATGTTTATGATGTTTCGGAGCTTTCTGATGAGTATGGATCTATAAATAAAGTTATGTTCTATTCGTCAGATATAGGTACTTTTTATCAGGTTTATGTTGTACCAATGGAAACAAATACCAATCAATTACCAAGTCCATCTAATTTAGGAGCATTAAAAGCTTTTGGTACAATAAATTACGAGGGTTATGTTACAGCTGACTTTTTAACACCTGTTAATTTCGGCACAAACACAGAAAAAATAGCCGTTATAGTAAAGTTTACTAAGTCTTATAATGAGTCAAATCCCGATTTAAACAAAATTTTGTTAACTCATGAAGTTACTGATTCTAACTATAATGCAATATCATTTTTAGGCGAAAGTTATTATTTGAATTTAAGCAATAGTAATGCGTGGGTTGATATTACAGGAAACAGTGATATAAGCAATATTGGTAATTTTTGCATAAGACCAACGCTTGTTAGAAGAATGTCAATAACGCAAGATTCTACTCTTTCAAGCAATAATCTTACATATACAGGCGCTGATGTGACTGTAAATCTAAATTTAAACGGAAACCTTCTATATAGGATAACCGAGAACGGAAATATAAAATTATTTGAGGATAATCAATTTACCAGGACTGTAGATTCTGTTACATTAAAGAGCAGTTATTTGAGCAGTTTAGATGTAAATGAATATAAGAACATAGTATTTGAATTTACAGACGGTAATTCACAAACATTGAGAATTACAAGAAAAAATAATTTGCCCAATATTACAATCGGTGGAAAAGTTGCTGTAGGACAGTCAGTGTGTGCTTTGTTTGACGATACAAGTGCAACATCAGGTATCTCATATCAGTGGCAGTCATCCACAGATGGTACTAATTGGACTAATATTGACAATGCTACGAGTGACACCTATATAATTGACAATAGCAATTTATTAAAATATATAAGAGTTAAGATAAATTCGCAGGATAACTCTTCATATGTTTATCCACAGGAAAAATTATCATATATAAGCACTAATAAGGTTGTGAGGTATGGCGATGTGAATTTTGATGGTAGGATAAATGTTAGCGACTCTACTCTTGTTCAAAAATATACATCGGATTCAGTTGATTTTAATACTGAACAGATTATTGCAGCCGATGTTGATGGAGATGGTCGTATTAGTGTGAATGATGCTAACCTTATTAGTAAATATAGTATGGGAATAATTAAAGCATTTCCTGTTGAAAACTCATAAAATAATTTCTCATATATAAAATTAAGCACCGCATAATCGTAATTTGTACGATATGCGGTGTTTTAGTAAATTTATAGAAATACGATAATAAAAAAAGCTAACCATTTAAAGTTGAATTAACAATTGGATTATTTTGAAAACAATAGGTCGGGCAACCATTTTCATGGTTAAGCTCGACCTTAAATATACTAAACTAAAATCAGTTGAGTTCGTCAACAACCTTCTGGATTGCTTCAAGAGCGTCATCGGGAAGCTTGTCGTAGCCGTCTTTTTCTGTTGCGAATGCTTTGATTTCGTTTAAACGGTCATTCATACGAGCCTTGAGCTGTGCTACGTAATCTGCATCGTTCATATCGGGAACAAAGCCTTCCCAATCCATAATCTCGATGTCGGAGAACGGTCCCCACTTCTTAAATTCAGCCTTGCCCTCTACGATAGCCTCGAGGATACCGAGTGTGTCCTTAGGCTGAACCTTCTTGCCCATAAAGTCGCCTGTGTTTACGATGTAGCAGTCAACGTTCTTTTCCTCAACGAGCTTCTTGAACTTTGAGTAGTCGTTAGCAAGAGGATAAGTTCTGAACGGGTTAGCGTAGGGAACAACAACGAGCTTGTTGGGGTCAACGCCGGGAGCAAGTCTTTCGGCAGAGGATCTCTTTGTTGCGAGTGTTGCGCCCATTACGGAAGCAAGAGATGCACCCTTAAGCTTTACAACGGGAGGAATTGTGGGATCCTTCATAATCCAGAAGATAGCGTTAACAGGCTCGTCAATCTTGTCAACACGGTTGGGTGACCAAAGCTTTGACTTGATAGCTCTGCCGTTGCCGTTTCTGATGTCCTCTGTTACGAGCTGAACCTTGCCGTCCTCGTCAAGAGTAGCAGAGCAGTTCTGAACTGTAAGGAGGTACTTGTTGTCGGGGCAGCCTGTGGGATAGTCGGCTGTCTTGTCAAAGTATGACGGCTCAATTGCGATTGAAGCGCAGGTATCTGTGTTGATGATAAATGCGTCGTCGTGGAGAACCTTGATTTCATACTTGCCGCCGTGCTTTGCGTGAGTAAGAGTTGACTTACCCGAGCCTGAAAGACCGTATACGGAAGCAACGTATCTTTTGCCGTCGGGAAGGAGATATTCCTTCTGACCGCCGTGGCAGGAAGCGTAGCCGTTACGGTTAGCAATTGCCCATACCATTGTAAGTGTGCCCTTCTTGTGCTCGCCGAAGTATCTCATACCGAGGATACAAGCGCAGTTTGTTTCAGTGTTGAAGTAGCAGAGTGTTTTCTTTGCGGGGTCGCTTAAGCAGTCAAAGCTTACGCCGGGGTGCTCAACGGGAGTCCACTGGGGATCCGAGAAGATGTAGATGTCAGGTTCTTTGCCGTCGCCTACGGGCTTTGAATTCTTGTACATCTTAACGTACTCGTCTGACATATACTGGAAGTTGAGCATCCAGGAGTACATAATATTTTCTTCACCCTCGGGAATGAGGAGGTGTACCTTAACCATAAATTCAGGGTCAAGACCTGCAAAGCAGGTTGCGTGATACATTTTCTTGTAACGTGCGCTGTAGATAGCGTCCATAGCTACCTTGTCGAGTGCTTCGCAGTCAACGCCGGGCTCACCTGCAATGCGGCGTGCAGCGGCATATCTGCCTGTGATTGCGCCGTCGTTGAAAAGAAGAACCTTTGCGTCCTTGTCAAGACCGAATTCCTCGCCTCTGTAAACGGGCATATCGGTAACGATTGTACCGGGTGAATTCTTTGCAAGGTTGTATGCTTCCTTAAGTGTGTTTACGGGTACAACATTGTTGCCGTAGAATGCAGCTTCAATGATTGACCTTGTTTTTGAGAAACCGGGCTTGCCTTTGCCGATTTCATTCAAAGGATAATAAGCTTTTGTTGACATAAAATCTACTCCTTATCTA
>CAMKNF010000053.1 GCA_946414115.1 uncultured Ruminococcus sp.
TACTTGATGGTGACTGGAGTTCAGACGTGTGCTCTTCCGATCTCTGGAAGAAGCATAAACAGGCATACCTTCAACTGTTCCGAAGCCTGCAACAACCTCGGCAAAGCCTTCGCCTGATTTTGCAAACGCATCAATTTCACAAAAGCTTTCAGCGTCAAAGAACTCCGTAATTGTCTTGTAAGCGGAAGTTGAAGCAATTTCAGCCTTTGCCTGATTGATTTTTTCAATACTCATCTTAACATCCTCCAATACTATGTATTGAATACACGGTAACAGAATACCGCATACTAATTTTTCATTTTACATTATATCCTATCTTGAATAAAAGTACAAGAAAAAAGCTATGCATTTTTTCAACTTTGAACAGTTTATATATTTATTATAAGAAATAATAAAATATATTGTAAAATTGTAAGGTCAAATTTCTACTGAAATCTATAGATTTTTTCTGAAAAGAAAATAATTGTAAACATTAAATAGGTTTTCCGTTTACAATAGGACTTGCAAGGAGCTTTTTAACCTCAATTTCCGTAAGGTCACGCCAGTCGCCCTGCTTTAACATTCCCATTTTTACACAACCGATTTGTGTGCGTTTCAGTCTTGCAACCTCAAGTCCGACTGCGTCGCACATTCTGCGGATTTCACGGTTCTTGCCCTCGTGAAGCATCATTTCAAGGACGACTCTTCCCTGCTCCTTGTGCAGAACGTGAACTCTTGCAGGTGCAGTCTTTTTGCCGTCAAGCTCAACGCCTGTTTCAAGCTTTACCAGCTGTTCCTCGTCAATTGACGGGCGTACAGTTACACGGTAGATTTTATACACTCCGTTTTTCGGGTGCATAACCTTGTTTGCAAAGTCGCCGTCGTTTGTCAGCACGAGCATTCCCTCGGAGTCTTTGTCGAGTCTGCCGATGGGGTAAACCCTCTCGCCCACGTCCTTGACAAGCTCGGCTACGCATTTTCTGCCACGGTCATCGCTCATTGTGGTGATAAAGCCTCTTGGCTTGTTGAGCATAATATAGCGGAAGTGTGCCTTGGGCATAACGAGTCTTTTTCCTTTTACAAAGACCTTGTCGGCGGCTGTTACCTTGTCGCCGAGAATTGCAGTTTTGCCGTTTATCTTGACGTGACCGCCCAGAATCAGCTCCTCTGCCTTTCTTCGTGAAGCAACTCCGCATTGTGATATGAACTTCTGAAGTCTTATAGGTTCGTTTTTAGCCATATGTAAACAAATCCTTTATCATTGTAAAAATATTTTTATTTTCTTTTTTAGAATTAATGCTGTCTACAGCAACTATTTTGTTTTCTTCAATCATTTTGCCGTTCAGACTATATTCAATCCTGCCGACGTTGTCGCCCTGCTTAATCGGTGTATAAAGAAAGCTGTCAAGGTAAATCTTTCTTTCAATTTTATCCTTGTCATCAGACGAAACGACGATTGAAACAGGCTTTTCTCCTGTTACCGTTACGCTGTCGCTTTCTCCTCCCACGCAGGGAACATCGGCAAAAAACGAGGTATCGTCAGAGGTATAGCAGGAATATTTTTCAAAACCATAGTTATAGAGCGAAATGTGGTCGTTCCAGTCGTTTCTGTCGTTCAGTGTTACACAGATAAGCGTTAAGCCGTCCTTTTTCGCCGCTGAAACAAGGCATCTTCCGGCTGACATTGTGTAGCCTGTCTTGCCGCCTATGCAATATTCATACAGAGAAAGCAAGCGATTGTGATTTGAATAGGTTGTTTTTTTCGAGCTTGGATCAATAAATTCAACCGTTGCGTTCTTTTGCGAGGTGAGCTTTGCAAAGTCCTCGTTTTCAAGGGCGTAGGACATAAGCAAAGCCATATCGTAGGCGGTTGAGTAGTGATTATCGTCATCAAGTCCGCTCGGCGTTACAAAGTGGGTATTCTTCATTCCGATTTGCTTTGCTCTCTTATTCATTTTATCGGCAAATTTTTCGGTACTCCCCGAAATTGTCAGAGCCGAAGCGTTTGCCGCATCGTTGCCCGACGCCATCATCATTCCTGAGGCAAGGTCTTTCAGCGTTACAACTTCGCCGACCTTTAGGTACATTGAACTGCCCTCGGCAATCATCTTTTCGCTGAATTTTACTTTTTTGTTACGTGACGAAGCCTCCTCAAGCGCAAGCAAGGAAGTCATAATCTTTGTTGTGCTGGCAGGCTTCATCTTTTTATTCTCATTTTTTGAGCTGATAATTTGTCCGTTATCAGCGCAGTAAAGCACATAGGCTTCAGCCGAAACCTTAACTTTTGTATTATCTTCCGCCTTGACAGGAATTGAATATGCAAACACAAAAAGCACCGACAAAACTGCCGAAACAATCCTTTTCATAAACACACCTCCTGCATATTTTTATGCCGAAAGAGGTTGTGTTATTACATTATGAATCAGAGGTCGGTATCATCCATTGTGATTTCGGAAAAATCATCATCGGCTTTTGAATGCTTTTTCTTATCGTCCTTTTTGAAAATTTCCTTTACCTTGTCGATAACCTCGGGAATCATTCCGACAAGACGGTCGGGTGTGCCCTCAAACTTATCTACGGGAATCAGCTTTACATCGCCCTTGTAAACAGTGAGGAACGCAACAGGCTGAATTGTTACGCCTGCGCCGCTGCCGCCGCCGAAGCAATCTTTATTCTCCTTCTTTGTAGGAAGGTCGGAACCTCCCGAAGCAAAGCCGTAGCTTACCTTTGAAACGGGAATGATTAACGTGCCGTCAGGTGAAGTAATCGGCTCTCCAACGATGGTGTTGACATCAATCATTTCCTTGATTTTATTCATTGTTGTGTCCATAAGGTTTCCAATCGGATGTTCCATAATCATTCTCCTTAATTTTTCAAATCTATTAAAAGTTTTAATCCTTTAATTCCGTGTTTGATTACGAGCGCTAAAAGCCATAGTATTTTTATTCTTGCTTCAAGCTCCATATTTACCGCTGATTTTGCTTTCTCTTCAAAATCCGGTGAAATGTCAACTCCGTATTTTTTACAATTTACGGCACCGACAATTATCCCGAAAGCAGGATAAACAGCCGAACAGCAGTAGCCGTATTTTACTGCGGTATCTGCGGCGTCACTTCCTGCAATACTTATGCTTAACAAAAGCTTTTTAACTATTATGTGCCTGAAAAAGTCTTTTAATGCACCGACTGCAAGGTCTGCAATCTTTTTTATCAAATCAAAGAGCCACGAAATGCCCTTTTCTTTAATAAGGCTTTCCTTTTTCGTCTCTTCACTTTTTTGTTCCTCGTCAGCTTTTTTCGGTTTCTTCTTTTTCTTCTTTTTCTTCGGCTTTGGTGGATAAAGTGAAAATTTTACAAAGCCGATTTTTAGAATACACCTGAAATTTTCATTATAGCTTGCTTTAAGCTTAACGGGCGTCAAAAGCAACAGAAATATTACAAGAAGGATTCCGAGCAAAATATACAACCAAAGCAAGGGCAATCCTCCTTTTTATAATAATCTGTTATATTCTATAACAACAGCGGACACGGCACACCGTGTCCCTACGGCAGTGCATGAAGTATTTTATATTAGTTATCAGCAACTGTATTTTCGGCAGTAGTTTCTTCCTTGGATTTATCTGTTTCTTCATTTTCGGTTTCGGGGAGCGGAGGTAATTCTTCAAGAGAATTAATATTAAAGCACCTTAAGAAATTCTCCGTTGTGCCGTAAAGCAAAGGTCGTCCGGGAAGCTCAAGCCTGCCCTTTTCCTCGACAAGTCCCTTTGCGGTAAGGCTTCCGATTACTCCGCTGCAATCAACGCCCCTTACCTGCTCAACAAAAGCCTTTGTTACGGGCTGATTGTAGGCAACAACAGCAAGCACCTCAAGAGCCGCCTGTGAAAGCGGAGTGTTTCTTCTTAAATCCATTACGGTACGAATCTGCGGAGCGTACTCCTTACAGGATACCATCTGATATGCATCGTCAAGCTTTATTATGGTTATTCCCCTGTTTGCGCTGTTGTAATCATCAATCAGTGCAGAAATGTGCTCTTCAGCCTGACTTTCGGTAATTTCAAGCGCCTGTGATATTCGTTTTGTTTCAACCGACGAGCCGTTTGCAAATAAAATCGCCTCAATTGCGGCTTTAATATTCAAATCAGCCATTACTGCACCTCCTTTTTGTTTTCAATCATATGTACAACGGCATTTTCGCCTGTGCCCTCAATTCTGATTCGCTTGCCCTTGACAAGCTCAAGCGTTGCAAGGAAGGTTGCTACAAGGTCGCTTTTGCCTTCGCACACCTCAAAAATCTCGTGATATTCAAGGCGTTTTCCGTGCCACAGTCTACGCATCAGGTGAATTATCTTGCTGTTCACCGATACAATTTTATGTGATACAATTCCCGAAAAAGCCTTTTCAGACGGAGGAAGCTTGCGCTTTCCCCTGCCGACTGCGCTGACATATGCTTTTGCAATGTCCTCGCTCGGGTGGATTCTGCTGTAGGTAAGGTCAAATTCTACGGGAGAAGCCTCTCTGAAATAAGTATCAAAGTCATAAATTCCGCCGAGCTTTGCAGCCATTTCACGGCAGACAGCGTATTCAAGAAGTTGTCCCGTAAGCTCCTTTTTAAGCTCCTGCGCCTCTTCCTCATACTTTGGCAATAGCATAACCGACTTGATATAGACAAGACGTGACGCCATTGTCAGGAACTCGGACGCAATATCCATCTGATCTTCCTGCATACGGTTAATCTGCTCCATATACTGCTCTAACAGCTCGGAAATCTGAATATCGTAAATATCTATTTTATTTTTTGAAATCAAAGTAAGCAACAGGTCAAGCGGCCCTTCAAATACGGGCAGCTTATATTGCAGCTGCGTTTCCATATGCCGCCCTCCTTAATCAGTGAATAAAAAGTCTGAACGGCAATGAAGAAAGCCAGGTTAATCCGTCAAGAATTCCGTTTGTTGCAAAGTTGAGCACGGGAGAAAGTACACCCATATAGATAAGCACAAAAATTGCTAAAAAGAAAATCTGCTGGTATCTGTAGAAGAAGTTTACAGCGCTCTCGGGCAGAAACAGGAAAAGCACCTTTGAACCGTCAAGCGGAGGAATCGGAATAAGGTTGAACACCGCAAGTCCGATATTGCACGAAATGTAGAAGCTTAAGAATGTCCTCACAAAGCCGCCAATGTCGGTAATTAAAAATCCGAAGGCAAGATAGAACAGTGCATTATAAATAAGAAGTCCTGCAAAAGCCGCTACAAGGTTTGCAATCGGTCCCATAATTGCAGTTACAGCCATACCGACCTTTGGATTTTTAAAATTTCTCGGGTCTACAGGAACGGGCTTTGCCCAGCCAAAGCCAAACAAAAGCAGACACAAAGCGCCCATAGGGTCAATGTGACTTAAAGGATTGAGCGAAAGTCTGCCTCTGTACTTTATAGCCTTATCACCGAGCAGTGAAGCCGTAAAAGCGTGTGCCCACTCGTGAAACGGCAAAATAAGAAAGACAATCAGCAGAACTGCAAGTATTTCCGCTACAATTGAAGCAAAATCAAAATTACCTCTTAAAAGCTGAAAAAGCATAATATTCCTCCGAAATGATTGTTTCGATATAAGCGACAAGGGAGTCGCTCACTATAGTCATAAAAAATAAATATACTTAAACTATATTATATATCAAACTGTTGCAAAAAACAAGTTAAGAAATTTTGAAAAAACACTTGCAATTTCTTTGATTTTCTGTTATTATAACAAAGTTAGAAAAATTATTTGCAATTTTAAGGAGGTGCAGACGCATGGCAAAATGTGAATTCTGCGGTAAGGATGTAAAGTTCGGCATCAAGGTATCTCACTCTCACAGACGTTCCAACAGAACATGGAAGCCCAACGTACAGCGTGTTAAGGCTATTGTTGACGGTTCTCCGAAGCGTGTATATGCTTGCACCCGTTGCTTACGTTCAGGTAAGGTTACCAGAGCTAACTAATTACTGATTACTAAATGAAAACCGCTCCACTTTTGTGGGGCGGTATTTTTTGTGCTTTTATTCTTATATTTTTATTTTACTCCGTTATTTCAATCTGATTGTTTTCAAAGCCAAGTACACTGCTTTCGTAGTATCCGTCGCCTGTTACTCTCGGACCGCTTATTACACTAAAGCCGTCTGATTTAAGCTTTTCTGTCAGCTTATCTACGTTTTCCCTGCTCCCTACGCTGAAAGCAAGGTGTGCATAGCCTGTCTTTAATAAAACTTTATCATCATCCGATACATCAGGCTTTGACATTATTTCTAGCCTTGCACCTCTGTAAAATGAAAGAAAATAAGACCTGAAGCCTGTTTTTATGTTATGGTATTTTTCATTTGATTTGGCATTGAAATACTTTTCAAAAAACGCCTTCGCACCCTAAAGGTCATTTACATACATTGCTATATGTTCAATTTTAATTTCAGACATTGATACCAATCCTTTTTAAATACTACTACTCTGAATTCGTATGAGCGGTCAAAGTTACTGCGTGTATTAATTCGTGAATTACCATAATCAGAAATGCTGATTATTTCCGTCAAACCTTTCATAATTTATCTTCAGATTCGCCTGTTTCATCGGTGACAAGTTGTGTTGCTTTTGATAATTTATAACAAGCGAATATTATAATAATCAATATTGAAAAAACAACTAAAAATATATTTGATAACACCGACTGCTTTAACAGAAAATCACCTTCCGGTGCTGATAATATAAACTGCACTGCCACCGCCGTAAAATAGGATACAATTGCAATCGTGTATATTTTTTTACTTGATTTTGAGCTTTTTTCATTTCTGAATCTGTGAATAAACATTGAGCCGAAAACTGTCAGTGAAACTGAAACCGACGCACAAAAATGGAAGAAAACAAATGCCAGCAATACTTCTATACTCGAAAAATCGCAGTTATAAAAATCTGTAAAGTTATATTTTATATATGTTTCAATTGCTCCGTATATTGAGCCGACAGCAAAAGGTGCTGTACATAATGCATAATTATACCACTTTTCAATGAACAATAAATCAATAATATATAAGACTACTGCAAAAAGCAAACTCATTATAAACAAAAATCCGCCTGAGGCATTTGCAAGAAAAATTGTCGATAGAAACGCCGACAATACTGTAGAATAGTTCAAAAAATAAATAATCGGTGTTATATACTTAAAATTTTTGATTTTATTCATAAAGCAGTATCCTTTGTATTATTTGTATATATTATATACCACAATTTTATTATATCACAACCTCATTGATTGTCAACAATATTCTCAAAAAACCTCCCAACTTATCTGTAAGTCGGGAGGTTTTTTTAGAGGGGGTAATATAAAAAACAAATGAGTAATATTTTAGATTACAGTTTTGAGATAATCAAATATTTCCTTTTCACTTGACATTGACATAACCTTTTCGGCTACTTCGTCAGCTTCGTGCTTTGTCCAAGTTGAAATTGTCTTTCTTACTTTAAGTACAGACGGTGCAGATACGCTGAATTCCGTCAGGCCAAAGGAAATTAAAAGCGGTATCATCATTCGGTTTGCCGCCGCTTCGCCGCACATTCCAACGGGTATTCCGTTCTTAACTCCGCACTCAATTATGTGTTTTATCAGGCGCAGAACGCTCGGCTGGAGTGCCGAATAAAGATAAGATACGTCGCTGTTACCTCGGTCGCAAGCCATTGTGTAGCCTGTGAGGTCGTTTGTGCCGATGCTGAAAAAGTCTGCTTCCTTTGCAAGTATATCGGCAATCACTGCGGCTGATGCGGTTTCCATCATAACGCCGACCTGTATATTTTCATTGAATTTAATTTCTTTTTCACGAAGCTCTGACTTAACCTCTTCAACAAGCGCTTTTCCCTCTCGCAGTTCATCAACCGTTGTTATGAGTGGGAACATTATTTTTATCTCGCCGAATGCACTTGCACGCAGAATTGCTCTGAGTTGGGTTTTGAAAAGGTCACGGTTTTTAAGGCAATATCTGATTGCACGGAAGCCCATAAACGGGTTTTCTTCCTTTGCAAGTCCGAGATACGGTAAATCCTTGTCACCGCCGATGTCAAGAGTTCTTATAATAAGCGATTTATCTTTGAGAATAAGAGCCGCCTTTTTATACGCCTCAAACTGCTCGTCCTCTGTGGGGATTGAATTTCTGTCCATAAACAGGAATTCTGTTCTGAAAAGTCCCACTCCCTCGCCGTCTGACTCAACAGCCTTTACAGCGTCGTCGGGCTTTCCTATGTTGCAAAACAGCTCATACTCTTCGCCGCTTGCAGAAACGGTTTTTCTTCCTCTGTAGTTTTCAAGCTCTCTGCGTTCGGTGAGAAACGCATTGCGCTTATTGGTGTAATTTTCAAGCTGAACTTCATCGGGCGAGTCAATTACAATACCCTCGCTTCCGTCAACAATTACCTGCTGACCGTTAGTAAGTTTTGTAACAGCATTTTCAACACTTAACACAGCAGGAATTTCAAGAGCTCTTGCAAGGATTGCAGAGTGAGAGGTTTTTCCGCCTGTTTCGGTGATGATTCCGACTATGTTATCCTTGTTGATTCCTGCCGTCATTGACGGAGTAAGCTCCTTTGCAACAAGCACAGTACCCGACGGTGCAGAGCTGATTTTAACCTCCTGAACACCGAGGAGAATACTCAACACGCCTGTTTTTATGTCACGCACGTCAGCCGCACGCTGTTTTGTAAGCTCGTCGTCTGTTGCAGAAAACATTGCAATAAACATATCGCACATATGCTCCAGAGCCGACTCGGCACACTGTCCGTCAGTAATAAGCTTTTCGATTTCACCACAAAGATACGGGTCCTTAATTATTGCAATATGACCTTCGAGAATTTCTGCCTCTTTGTCACCTGTTGATTTTCTTAAATTTTCAGCCTGTTCAAGAGTATTGTTGCAGAACTCATCAACGGCGTTTCTGAATCTCTGTAATTCTGCGTCTGTATCTTCAACTGTTTTGGGAGTGTATTCAAGCGAATGTTCCTCAATTATCAGAACCTTGCCGATTCCGATTCCGTCTGATGCAGGAGTACCGTTTAACATATCAATCACCTCGATTAATGCGGATTTAAGCAAAATTATTCGCCGAGTCCGCTTTCAATTAACTGAACTGCCTCTGCGAGTGCCTCGTTTTCGTCGGCGCCATCGCAAACTACTTCAATTTCACTGCCGCATTTAATGCAGGCGGCAATAATATTTAAAAGGCTTTTAGCGTTGAAATCGTTGCCGTTGAACTTGATTGTAACATCGCAGGAATATTTTCCCATAGCTGTAGCAAAAACCGAAGCCGGACGCATATGAAAACCCTGTGCATTTGTAAGAGTAATCTGTTTTGAAACCATAATTATTTCTCCTTATTAATTTTTCTAAGTTCCGCAGTCTGTACAAACAAACTGCGGAACTTAATGCATTTTTTGTATGTTATTTATATTATATTATTTTTTCTTTGCAGTGTCAATAGGTCTTTTCATAATTGTAAGAAGAATCATACCAACTACAGCACCGATTGCAAGTGCAAGGAGGTAGAGAAGCGGATTGCCGATTGTTGCAACTACGAAGATACCGCCGTGAGGTGCCATAAGCGTGCAGCCGAAGAGCCATGAAAGTCCGCCGGCTACCGCCGAACCGATTGCGCAGGAAGGAATAACCTTTAAGGGTGAGGAAGCTGCATAAGGAATTGCGCCCTCTGTGATGAATGAAAGTCCCATTACATAGTTTACAACGCCGTTCTTTCTCTCTTCTGCTGTCCATCTGCTCTTGAAGAATGTTGTTGAAAGAGCGATTGCAAGAGGAGGAACCATACCACCGATCATTACGCAAGCCATAATCTGATAAGCAACTGTTGCAACTTCGGGATTTGTTGCCGCTGTTGTGAGCATACCTGTACCGAATACATAAGCAGCCTTGTTGAAAGGACCGCCCATATCAATTGACATCATTGCGCCGAGAATACAAGCAAGGAGAATACCGAGGTTATTCTCATAGAGCCAGATAAGACCGCTGTTAAGACCTGTGTTTACAATACCCATAATCGGGTTAACTGCACACATCATAACTGCTACGATGCCAAGTCCGGCGAGAGGATAAAGAAGCACGGGCTTGATACCTTCGAGTGCGTTTGGAAGTTTGTCGCAGAGCTTTTCAAGAGCGAGCATTAAGTAACCGCCTGCAAAGCCTGCAAGAAGTGCGCCGAGGAATCCTGAAGGAATTGTTGCAGCAGCACCCGGATCAACAAAGGTAGCACCGTTTGTTGCAAGGAAACCGCCTAAGAAACCAACAAGCAAACCGGGACGGTCAGCAATTGATCGTGCGATAAAGCCTGCGAGAATCGGAATCATAAAGTTAAATGCATATCCGCCGATATTCTTGAACCAAGCCGCTACGGGATTAACCGTACCGAATGCAGAGTTACCTGCCGCCTGAACACCGCTTGCCGCATCAATGAGGAATGCGATTGCAATGAAGATACCGCCTGCAACTACGAACGGAAGCATATGTGATACACCGTTCATAAGGTGCTTGTAAAGCTGACGTCCTATGCTTTCGTTTCCGCCGCCTGATACTTCAGCCTTTGCCTTGCGGTCAGAGTGGAAAACGGGAGCCTGTCCGCTAATTATCTTTTTGATAAGCTCCTCAGGCTTGTTGATGCCGTCGGAAACCTTCGTTGAATATACAGGCTTTCCGTCAAAACGAGCTGTTTCAACGCTCTTGTCTGCGGCTATGATAATACCGTCGCAGTTTGCAATTTCTTCGGCTGTAAGTACATTCTTTGCGCCGCCCGAGCCGTTTGTTTCAACCTTGACTGTAATACCCATCTTCTCGCCTGCCTTAACAAGTGCCTCGGCTGCCATATAGGTGTGAGCAATAAGATCGGAAGAGCGTCGTGTAGGGAAAGAGTGTAGATCTCGGTGGT
>CAMKNF010000054.1 GCA_946414115.1 uncultured Ruminococcus sp.
GCGGACTGTGTTCTGCGGAGCGGCTACTGTTTTTACACGCTTTACAGCTTCGTCAATATTCTTTACAAGCTTGTTGATTCCGCATACAACAACTACGCTTTTAGGTCCGTAAAGAATTGCGGCTACACGGTTTGAGTTGCCGTCAACGTTGTAAAGCTCGCCGTTTTCGGTTACGGCATTTGTGCTTGTAAAAAATGCGTCGGCAGTAAAGGTTTTGCGGTAAACCTCTTCAACCTGTTCACGTGTTATTCCCGGAGCAGAGCGGTCAAGGTAGTTATAATCAGATGATGTGATTATGTCGTAAACTCCGGTTTCCTTAAGTGTAACCGAGCCGCCGCTTGAGATTACGTCACCCTTATTGATAAGAGTTTTTACAAGCTCGCAGGCTTCTTCCTTTGTATTGCAGAAATAAGGCTCCATTTTATTGCGCTTTAAGTTCTGCATTGTTTTATCTATTCTTGCTTTAAGTTCGTCTGTCATTGTATTATCCCCTTTATTTATTGATGTATTTATTTTATTATACTATATCATTTTGGTTTTTGCAATGAAAAGGTGCAGAACAGCATCTTCTGCTCTGCACCAAATAAATATATTAAGGCTCTACAAACGGAACTCCGAAATACTGCGCTACCGACTGTGCAAGATTGCGTGCAATACTATTTATATTGTCACGAATCCACTGTGCTTCCTCGGGATTGTCGTGGTAGGCAACCTCAATCAACGCCGAGGGTGCTTTTGTGCGACGAACTTCTGCAAGCGTTGTTGTGGGAATTATGTCAACATCAGACGAATCGGGATATATTCTCTTGTAATTATTCTGAATAACCTCTGCAAAACGTTTGCCGGCTGTGCTTGTGGGGTAATAGTAAATGTCTGCACCTGTGTATCTTCCAGCCGCATTCGGCGGTGCGGCGTTGCTGTGGATTGCAAGGTGCAAATCGGGATTGGCTTGGTTTGAATCTGCTATTGCCTGTGACAGAGTCATATCGGGACGGTTGCGGTCTACTTCTATTCCGCTTGCGGCAAGATAAGGCTCCATTGCGTCGGCTATAAGATTCATATAATACTCTTCGTTTCCCCCGTCAACGTATGGATTATACTCCTGAAGGGAGGGACTGAGATATACTTTAGGCATAAAAATTCCTCTTTTCGCAATAATCTAATCTTCATAATCTATAATATTCCGAAAATTGATTTTTGCGACAAGGCTGTATATGAAAACACCGTTTCGCAAAATTTATAATAACGAAACGGTGTTTGATTTATTTTATTATATTTTCATCATTCCAAAGCAACTAACTTTTTCTGAATACAGGTTACGTCCAGAATGCTTACTCTTCCGTCGCCGTTGTAGTCAAAAACAGTGTCCTGTTTAGTGTCTGTCTTTACTATATCAGTAAGTCCTATTCCTGCCCTCTGAACAACGGTAGCGTCTTTAATTGTAAGCTCGCCGTCGTTATCGGCATCTCCGAGCATATACATATCAATACTGATTGGGGTATCAAACAGCTTGTCGGTATCTATTACACCGCTTGCAATACCGTCTTCAAGATTAATTAAGTCACCTGTTTCGGGGTTTACTGCAAGATAGCCGAAAACTGACGGTATATATTCGTTATAGTTCTCAAGAATGTAGTCGCCGTATCTTTTTGAAACAAGCACATCCAATTCCAAACTATAACGAGCAGGAATCAGAAAATAGCCGTTAAAGTTTTTAAAAACAGGTATTCCGAGAAGTGTTTCGGTATTTTCATATTGCTTTTCACTGTCAAGCTTTGACTGTGCAAGCTCTTTGATTTTTAAGAAGTTTTCGAATGAATAGATGTCGGGATTTTGTGTGGTAAGCTTGTAATCAAGAAGTTTTTGCTTGATTTTGGCACTTGAGCTGTAAAAATATTCCTCATCCTGCGGATAAAGCAATGTCATTTGGGCATCAAATTCTATGTCGGACATAAAATTGCTGTCTTCCTGCGTCATAACGTCGCCGAATTTTTTGTTCAAAATACAAGCATAATAATAACAGTTCTCAAGGTCTGTTCTGTCAATCTCCACTTCTACAAGTCCCTCAAAAGCAAGCTCAAGGTCAAAATATGCTTTTGTACACTCGGCTGTTGTGGGATTTTCGCTGTTATATATTTGATGAGCGTAATCCATTGCATTGCTGTATCTTTGTGCGGTTTCGGGAGTATAGACGTTATTATCTCCTACCGGCAACATCATAAACATTGTGCGAATATCGGATTTTGATTTAAATTGTTCTAAATTGAGCTGATCACACATATAGCTGATGTCATTACTTGTCAGCTTTCCGTCATTGTATAATTCCTTAATGGAATAAAATTTATTATTCTTATAAACAAAAACTTCCTGCCCACCTGTGAAAGCATAAATATAGTTTCCAAGAGGAACATATGTAATAACACTCACATAAGAATGCTTTTTTGAATATGGTTTAATAAGTAATGAGCCGTCATCAAGAGAGCCGTAGTATTCCACTGTTACGTCATCTCTTGACAATTCATCACTGCTGCAATTAAGGAATGAAGTGTAGTCGTCTTTAACGTTATTTACTGTATCTTCGTCAAGCTTCTTCGGTTTACCGAGCTGTGTGCAGGAATAGTATTTAAAGCAATATTCAATCGTTACTTCATTTGAAGCGGTATCTGATGATGCCGTGTTTTCTGAATTCTCTGTGCTTACCGCACTTACATATACACTGCCCGAAACAACAAGCATTGCGCACATAGCTATTGATACAAGCTTTTTAATTAAGTTCTTCTTCATATTTTTCTCTCCTTCGCTTTATATATAGATAATTACCGGTTGATCTCCCAGATAAGCAGAGTAAGTATAAGAATGACCGCAATTATCATAGAACGTTAAATAGTAATTACCGGGATTAAGATGAAGTCCTTTTTCCAAAGGATTATATTGAACTATGATTTCTCCGAGTGAATAATCATATGTGGCTCTCTCTGCCCAACTGAATTTTTCAGTGAAAGTCTGACCGGCGGCTGTCATTATATGACAATAAACACGGTAATTTTCTTCATCAAATATTCCGCATACGTCAGGTGACCAATAAAAATAAATGGAAGAATTAAAACTTCCGCTTGCTCCCGCCGCTGTCGTTTCCGGAATCATAGGCGTCTCGGGTTCGGTGGGCGTGGGTGTATTTGTAGGCGATTCCGTTGGTTCTGTTACAGGCTGTGTGGGTACTGCAACAGGTGTGTCGGGGTTAGTAGGTCTGTCAGTGCTGCCGGAATTATTGTTTGAACCTCCGCCGGTTTCAGACGGTTCGGGCTTTGTGACAACGCTTTGGGAGTTCGATGAACTTTTAGATGTACTGCCTTGAACAGTTCCGTTTTTCGTGGCGGTCGGATTTGTTGACTTCTGCCCGGAACCTGTCTGCTGTTGCGTTGAAAATGTCGGAATGATTTCTGTTATGGGATTGGGAATTGTAGGAATAAGTGACGGATTTGAAGAGGGGGTTGTTCCGACAGCTACGTCTGACACCGATGTACTTGATGACTTTAAGGGTGCAATTGGATTAGGCATATCAACACCGAAGTTTGCAAAAACAACAGCACACAGCGCACAGCAGAAAATAAAGCAGGCTGCCGAAGCGATTATATAAGGGTTAAGATAAACGGATTTCTTTTTATTCTTCTGTGGAATTTTAATTGCGTTTTCAATCCAATTTTCAGGGGTTTTTACGCTTTTAAGCTGATTAAAGTTTACCTTTTTCAAGCGTTATCACCTCCGTAAACAGATTTCAGAATTTCTCTGCCACGTTTTAGCAAAGATTTTACAGTATTCTCCTTTGTGTCAAGAATTTCGGCAATTTCACGCACCTTGTACTGCTCGCAATAATGAAGATAAAGCACGTCACGATATTTTGAAGGGGTTTTCATAAGCGCCCACGAGATGTCAGAGCTGTCGTTATCGTTTACGAACGCTTCATTTTCAAGGCTGTCGAGGGGGATATGACGGCGGTTTTTGCGCATATAACTTGTACATTCGTGAATTGCAACTTTTATGAGCCACGCTTTTATGTGCTCATCATTTTCAAATTCGGGGGATTTATAGTACAGCTTGAGAAAAACGTTCTGATAGCAGTCCTCTGCGTCTGCAAAATTCTGTAAACGCATTATACATACGCCCGTAACTGTGTCGGAAAACTTTCTGACAGTCTGCTCATATGTAAGACCTGCAAACAGTTTTTCAGCCATATTATCTCCCCCCTTCACTAATAATACGCACAAAAAATGTATTTGGTTGCAAAAATTTAGAAAAATGGAAAAAACTGCAAAATCCAAAAGCATTTTATCGGATTTTGCAGTAAAAGTGTCGGAATGATTATTTGTTTTTCTTATGTGAGTTTCTTTTTTTCAGTTTATTAATCAAGGATTTCAAGCTGAATTTCTTTATCTGCTCGTGGTAAACGTAGTTTATCTCGGCACAAATCATAAGGCAGACCATACAAAAATACAGCCAGATCATAATACCGGCAAGCGTTGCAAGTCCGCCGTAAATTGAAAAGCCGTTGAAGTTATCAACGTAAATTGAAATTCCAAGTGACAGTACGTACCACGAAAGCGTGCAGAGAAACGCACCCGGAAGCTGGTACTTAATTCCGTATTCCTTGTGCTGTTTACGGCTTATATTCGGAAAATTGCGGTATACAAGTGCAAACAAAACCACGAGGAACAGAAAAATAAGCACATAGCGGAGATGATAGATTAGCGCAACAAAATCGGGCAGATATTTTATATACGGCGACAACCATTTGTTGATTGTAGAGCCAAGACCGATTATCACGAGTGAAAAAAGAATGATTGCAAAAAATGCAATTGTGTAGAACATCGCACGTATTCTTAAGAAAAACCAGTTTCTGTTTTCGTAAGCATCGTAAATTCTGTTGAGTCCGTTTGTTATTGCGTGGATCCCCTGTGCCGCTGACCAGAGTGTGATTACAAGCGTGATAAGTGAAATTCCTACTGCGTTGTTGTAAGCGTTTGTCAGAAACTCGGATATTTCATCTACAATCTGTTCGGAGAAAATTCCGCTTAAGCCCATTTCGATAAAATCTACGGGAATGTGCAGATTCTGTAAGATGGAAACAATAAACATTGAAAGCGGCACTGCTGACAGAATAATAAAAAAAGCTGACTGCCCTGCAATTGCAAAGATATTGTCGTGCAGAATTTTGCTTGTTATCGGTTCGAATCTTCCGATAAAATTTCTTACAGAGTCAATATGCTTTTTTATTTTCATCGCAGTACCTCCTTTCGCCTGATTGATTACAATTTATTTTCCGTTCTTCTTTTGCTGAACGTGGTAGGAAATGCGTGTGAGTGCTTTTTCGCTGACAAAATGCTGTAAAAACTTTGTGACTTTCATTTCAAAGCCGGGTGTGATTATCATCTTGCCCTTTATTGTTTTGTCAACGGCATACTTTGCAACATATTCGGGAGTAAGCCCTCTTATGCAGAATTTTACATTTGCAACATCGTTGAAGTTCGTCTGAACAGGATCGGGACAGAGTACGGAAACCTTGACGTTTATGCTATCTCTGCGCAGTTCTTCGTGGATTGCCTGAGTAAGACGGACAACGTAATTTTTTGAAGCGTAGTAGCTTGAAAATGTAGGACCTGCAAGAAAGCCTGCCGCAGAGCCGACGTTGAGGATATAACCGCTGTTGCGCTTTACCATATCCTGCAAAAACAGCTTTGTAAGCACGTGAACGGCTACTATATTCGTATGAATAAGCCCGATTTCCTTTTCAAGAGGAACTTCGGTGAATTTTCCGTATGCACCGAAGCCTGCGTTATTTACGAGAAAATCAATCTGTTCATCTTTGAGGTGCTCATACAAATCAAAGCTGTCCTGTTCCCTGCACAAGTCGAGTGTGATTACTCTGACATTTACGTTCTTTAATTCATCACGAAGTTCATACAATTTTTCGGTGTTTCTTGCAACAACTATGAGGTCATAGCCCATTGATGCAAGGTACTTTGCAATTTCTCTGCCTATTCCCGAGCTTGCGCCTGTTATAAGAGCTTTCATATTTACTCCTTTTCGGCGGTTACGCACAACCAGCCGGTACTGCTTTTTGAATAAGTCCTGATATTCTGATAGCCTGCGTGTAAAAGAATATCGGCAATGCCGTCCTTTGAAACAGCTTCAATCCCGAGTGACTTTTCAACCTTATCCCATTTGTGCGGCTCGTCCTCGCTTTTTACCATTTCAAATACGAGCAAAAGCTTTCCGCCCGACTTTAATACACGGTAAACTTCTTTAAGGTCATTTAGCTTATCAGGCCAGAAATAGTAGGTTTCAACTGCGGTTATCACGTCAAATTTATTATCATCAAAAGGCAGTGACGATACCGAAGCTTGTAATATTGACGCCTTACCGCACATAATATTATTTTTGTTGAGCTTTTTTGATTTTTCAACGCAAAGCTCGGAATAGTCTACTCCGAAAACCTTGCCGTTGCCTATTTTTTTGCAAAGCTTTGAAACGGTTTTTCCTCCGCCGCAGCCTATGTCAAGTGCATTGTAATTGCGTTTTATTTCAAGGTGAACAAGCGCCCAGTCGGTAAGCTCCGAATGTCCTTTATTCATTGCTTTTATCATCATTTTGCCCCAGAAGCCTTGTGGGCGTCCTGCGTTTTCAACAAGCTTGTGATATTTCATATTCTCGCTCCTGTCTAAAAATACTTTTCAAATAACATAAAACTATAATTTGTAACTATATTAATCCATACTCTTTATAAATCATCAGTATTCTGCTGTACATCAATCGGTTTGCGGCATACTGCTTGTAGGTTGCCGTTTTTTCTTTTCCTTGTGCTTTCATCTCATTCATTTTTTCTTTTTCAGATTCAGTTTTTTCTACTATATCTTTTAACATTTTTTCAAAGGCTTCTAATCTCTCCATTTTATGTATCTCCAATACTTCCATATTATCAGTCTGTTTCATTTTTAATAATAAGGCACACGCTTTCAACGTGAGAGGTGCGGCTGAACATATCGCAGGGTGTTATTTCTTTTACGGAATAATAACCCTCTGTAAAATATTTTAAATCCCTTGCAAGCGTTGCAGGGTCGCACGAAACGTAGACAACTCTGCTCGGCGACATTTCGAAAATCGTCTTTACAAGCTCTTCGCCGCATCCCTTTCTCGGCGGGTCAAGAATAATTACGTCAGGCTTTAAACCGTTATTTTTGAGCTTTTCAGCGGCTTTCGGTGCGTCTGCACAGATAAAACGTGCGTTATTAATTCCGTTCATCTTTGCGTTTTCCTCGGCATCATTTATTGCGTCCTGCACAATCTCTACGCCGACAAGCGTTTTGCAATCTTCTGCCATTGTAAGTCCTATTGTACCCGTTCCGCAGTATAAATCAAGGAGAATTTCGTCGGATTTGAGATTTGCATACTCCTTTGCCTTATTGTACAGCTTTTCAGCCTGTTTCCTGTTGACCTGCCAGAAAGAAAACGGTGAAATTTTAAATTTCAGTCCGCACAATTCATCGGTAATATAGTCTTTGCCGAAAGCCGTTCTGTTCTTTGCGCCGAGGATTACGTTAGTATCCTCACGGTTTGAATTTATAATCACGCTTGTGAGATTCGGAAAACTTTCACGGAGCATTTTTACAAGCAAGTCCTCCTGCTTTAAGCCGTTGCCGTTTACAACATAGCAGACCATAAGCTCGTTTGTGACCTCGCCGATTCTGATGTAGAGGTGACGAAGTCTGCCCTTGCCTGTTCTTTCATCGTAAATATCGTTATCTGTCCGAGAAATAAAATTTCTTGTAACCTCAATTACCTTTGCGAAAATTTCAGGCTGTAAAACACAGTCGGTACAATTGACTATTCTGTGGCTGTGAAATGCGTAAAAGCCGATTTGCACCTCTCCGTTTTTATCAAGTCCAATCGGCAATTGTGCCTTGTTGCGGTAACGAAGTGTATTGTCACAAGCGATAATCGGAGCAAAAACTGCGTCCTTTATTCCGCCGATTCGTGTTACTGCGTCAATAACCTTTTGCTGTTTTATTCTGCACTCCTCTTCGTAGCTTATGTGCCGCCATACACAACCGCCGCACTTTGAGAAATTCTCGCAGTCGGGCTCTGTTCGTGACGGAGATGGAGTTATGATTTTCTCAATTTTACCGAATGCATAGGTCTTTTTTGTCTTTAAAATACGCACCTCAAGCTCGTCGCCTATTGCGGAAAGCGGAACGAAAACTGTTATTCCGTCCTGCGTTCTGCCGACTCCGCTACCCTCTGCCGAGGCGGAAGTTATTGTAAGATTTATAATGTCATTTTTCTTTAAAATCATAATTGTTACCACCGTATAGTTATGTTTATATTCTATCATTATTGTTTTAATTTGGCAACAGGCTGAAAAATGAAATTTTTCCGTAAAATATACTATTAAATCTTATAAATTTTATTTTAGGTATTTATTTTTTTGCGTTTTAGCCTTATAATAATAAAGATACATATTATTCTGATTAAAAAGGACGGTCTTTTGTTTTGAATTACGATAAGCTTATGGATAAAATAAAAAGAATACATTTCATCGGAATAGGCGGCAGCGGTATGTGTCCGCTGGCTGAAATTCTTCGCAGTGAGGGCTTTGAGCTTTCAGGCTCGGATATGAACGAGGGCGAAACGCTTGACAGAATCAAAAGCTACGGTATTCCGGTTTATATGGGACACAAGGCTGAAAACATTAGCGGTGCAGAGCTTGTAGTGTATTCAGCCGCAATTAAGGAAACTAATCCTGAAAGAAAAGCCGCAATGGAACAGGGTATTCCATGCATTGAACGCAGTGTTATGCTCGGCGTTGTCACAAGAAGATACAAAAGGAGCATTGCTGTTTCAGGTACTCACGGAAAGACTACTACTACAGCTATGCTGTCTCAGATTTTAATCGGCAGCGGCTTTGACCCGTCGGCTATTATCGGTGGTAAGCTTCCGTTTATCGGCGGCAACAGCTATGTAGGTCACAGCGACATAATTGTTTGCGAGGCTTGTGAATACGTTGACACGTTTTTACAGCTCAACCCGTTTATTTCAATTATCCTTAATATTGACGCCGACCACCTCGACTATTTTAAAAATCTCGACAACATCAAAAAGTCATTTAACAAGTTTTCAAAGCAGACCACGGGACTTCTCGTAATCAACGGTGACGACGAAAATACGCTTGAAGCTGTTAAGGACGTTGAGATTGAAAAGATAAGCTACGGCTTTGGTGAAGGCTGTGACTACAGAGCGGTAAACGTAAGCGCTGACAAGGGTGTTCACGAACAGTTTGATTTATATTACAAGGGAGAAAAGCTTACGAATATCAAGCTTATTGTTCCCGGCAAGCACAATATTTACAATGCTCTTGCGGCGGCGGCTACGGCTCACTATCTCGGTGCTACTCCAAAGGAAATTTCCGAAAATCTCCACAAGTTCGGCGGAGTTCACAGAAGATTTGAAATCCTCGGAACGCCCTGCGGAATTACTGTTGCAGACGATTTTGCACATCACCCAACAGAGCTGACGGCTACGCTCAATGCCGCAATGAATATGGGCTTTAACAAGGTATGGGCAGTGTTCCAGCCTCACACTTTTTCAAGAACGGCTATGCTGCTTGACGATTTTGCAGAGGCGTTGAAAATCCCCGATGTTGCTATTATTTCGGAAATTCTGCCTGTAAGAGAAACAAACACGTATAATATTTACTCAACCGACCTCGGCGCAAAGGTGCCAAACTCCGTATGTCTTGACACGTTTGAGGAAATCACCGACTATGTTTGCAAAAACGCAAAAGAGGGCGATTTAATTCTCACAATGGGTGGCGGCAACGTTTATATGTGCGCAAATATGATTTACAAGCAATTAAAGTTCATTGAGGACGGACAGGAATAAGGCAATTTACAATTTACAAGTAAATATTAACAATTTCTGATACAGAAAAAACTCCCGACATAATCGGGAGCTTTTTCGTTTTGGAGAGGTATTTTATGAAAAACAACAATTACCAGCCGAACATATCTGACCAAATGTCATCAGAATTATCGTTAGCGGGTGTTGTTGATAACTGATTCTGAGTTTTTCCGTTCGGAACATACTCTGCGAGTATAAGCGATAAATCCTTTGTTGTGCCGTTGCGGTAAACGGTGAACTTGACATTATCGCCTACTTTTGAATTTTCAAGCGCCTTTTCAACATCTGCTGATGTACTTACGCTTGTGCCGTTGACCTTTGTTATGAGGTCGCCTGTAGTAAAGCCTGCCGTTTCAGCGTTAGAACCACGTGTTACAGATAAAACGTAACAACCCGTCTGATTTACGCCGTAATAGAAAGCGGTATCTTTTGAAGTAATATCGGTAAGCTGCATACCGAGGTCAATTTTTCCTGTTACATAGCCGTAGGACTTAAGGTCATCTATGATGTCGAGAACATTATTTATCGGAATTGCAAATGCAATACCCTCTACCTCGGTTGCACTGTCCTTTGCGTTGACAATACCGATAAGCTCGCCGTTTGCATTAAAGAGTCCGCCGCCTGAATTACCGGGGCTTATCTGTGCATTAGTCTGTAGCAAGGTCATATTTTGGTCTTCAATTGTAACATCTCTTGCAAGTGCACTGATAATGCCGTCTGTAACAGTTCCGCCGAGTTCACCGAGAGGATTGCCGATTGCTACAACGTAGTCACCTACTGCAAGCTTTGAGCTGTCACCGAAGGTTGCAGGTGTAAGTCCTTTTGCGTCCACCTTGAGAAGTGCAATATCGTTATCTGAATCACTGCCGATTACTGCGGCTGTGTAGCTTGTATTTCCGTCAGATCGGAAGAGCGTCGTGTAGGGAAAGAGTGTAGATCTCGGTGG
>CAMKNF010000055.1 GCA_946414115.1 uncultured Ruminococcus sp.
GATACTTGATGGTGACTGGAGTTCAGACGTGTGCTCTTCCGATCTCAAGTATTTCTATCACTGCAAAGCACCTCCCCTATGATTGTGACGGCAATCATCGCACGGACAGTCGGTAATCATAAACTTTCTGCCAATATCGGAATGAAGATACTGGTGCGCCGTACCGTAAAAATAGGTATTTTTGGAAAGATGAAGAATTTTTGAGGCGTTGTTCACCGAGGCCGTAATATCGTGGGATACCATGATTATTGTGATACCGTTTTTATTGAGATTTTTTATCAGAGCGTACATATCGGAAGCGGCTTTTGGGTCAAGTCCGGTTACAGGCTCGTCAAGTATAAGCAATTTATGAGTAGCACAGAGTGCTCTTGCAAGTAAAACTCGCTGACGTTGTCCGCCCGAAAGCTCACGAAAGCACTTTTTACGGAGCGGATAAATACCGGTAAGCTCCATATTTTTAGCCGCAGTTTCCTTTTGCTCCTTTGAATAGAACAATGTGTGCTTTTTGTTAAGACAACCCGAGAGCACTACCTCGGAAACCGATGCGGGAAAATCCTTTTGAAGCACGGTTTGCTGTGGAAGATAACCGATTTCACACTGCTTTAAGCCGTCACCGTAAGTGATTGAACCGCTCTGAACCGACAAAAGTCCGAGCAGGCACTTCATAAGCGTAGTTTTGCCCGAGCCATTCTCGCCTACTATGCAGACATAATCACCCTCATTGATTTTCAGATTAATGTCCGACAAAACAATTTTGCCCTCATAACCCATTGAGGCATTTTTTATTTCAATAAGCGCCATCAGTTTAAAGCCTCCTTTAGTGCCTTTGTGTTTTGTTCCATTAAAGAAATATAACTTGCTCCGTCTGCAAATTCATCTTTTGTTACGTTATGACAAGATGAAAAGCGCATTGTTTTTGCTCCGGTATCCTCTGAAATCAGCTTTGCAACCTTTCCGTTTGAAAATTCAAGATAAAAAACTACGGGTATCTGATTCTTACGTGTGAAGTCTATCATATGAGTTACGGTTGAAATACTCGGCTCGGTTTCACTGCTGCAACCCGGAAAAGCACATTCAAATTCAAGCGAATAATCGGTTACGAAGTACAGAAACGGAAAACGGTCACCAAATACTACTGTTTTTCTTTTAGCATTACTCACAATTTCAGATATTTCCGAATCAAGCGTTTGCAGTTTATTAATATAAGTATCTCTGTTTTTAGCATAAATCTCTTTATTTGCAAAGTCACAGGAAGATAACTCATCATAAATTGCATCCGTTAGCTTTTCGGCGTTTCTGATTGAAGTCCAGATATGCTCGTCATATTCTTCTCCGTGCTCAGCGTGTTCTTCGTGTTCGTGGTTATGTTCATCGTGATCAACGCTTTGCTCGTAAAGCAAGTCAACATAATCCATCATTCGCATTACTTTCATATTTTTATTTTCAATTGAATCAAGAACACTTTCAACCCACTCGTCACTCTCGCCGCCGTTGTAAATAAAAATATCACAGTTTTCAATTGCTACTATGTCTGACGGAGAAGGTTCATAGCTATGCGGCTCACTTCCCGGAGAAAGCAAAAGCTTAATATCGGCTTTATCACCTGCAATACTTCGTGTAAAATCGTAGTAAGGAAAAATCGTTGTGACAACACTTATTTTACTGCTGTCTTTTTTTACATTTTCTTTATCAGAGGAACAGGACGAAAAAGAAAAAGCAGTTATGAAAATAATCAATAATGAAAGTGCGAATGATAAAAATTTTTTCATTTATTACGCTCCGAAAAACAAGGGGCTGCACAGAATATAATTATTCTGAACGCAACCCCTGAAATTATAGATTTTAAAGAAATTACTTTGAAGCTTTCTTTAAGGCTTTCTTTGCCTTCTTGTGATTCTGCCACATTACCCAGAGCGGACCTGCGATACAGATTGATGAGTAGCAACCTGAAATTACGCCTATCATCATAGGAAGTGCAAACGACTGAACAGAAGAAATATTAAAGAAGAAAGCTACAACATAAACAATCAGAATAGCTGAAAGCGTTGTGATTGATGTCATAATTGTTCTCTTCATTGTCTTTGAACAGCTAAGATTGAATACCATACCTACATCAGCTTTGCTGCCGAGAATCTTTCTTTCTTCACGTACACGGTCGTAGATTACGATTGTATCGTTAAGCGAATAACCGAGAATCATAAGAACAACTGCGATGAAGTTTGAGTCAATCGGCATCTGGAAAATAACATAGAGAAAATAAATCATAGCTATATCGTGGAACAACGCAACAAGCGCCATAACACCTGCCGAAAGACCGCCGATTTTCTTAAATCGGATTGTAACATAAAGCACCATAAGAATTGATGCAATTGCTACGGCTGTAAGACACTTTAAGAGGAAGTTAAAGCCCATTGAAGCGTCAACCGAGCTTGATTCGAGGCACTTGAAGTTATTATCGGGATACTGCTTCTGAAGATCTTTTTCAAGATTCTGCTGAATATCTGTTTCAATAGCGTTATTGCCCGAGAACTGTACAGAAACGTTGTTACCGGAATTACCCATAATATCTGTTGAGAAAGATGTTGTAATCTTATCGGTAGTCTTGTTCTGTATGTAGTCATAAAGCTCATTCTGGCTGATTTCTCCGCTATAGCTGAAACGCAGAGTAGCACCGCCGGAGAACTGAATGTCAAGAGTTGTTCCGAAAATGAAGTTGCAGATTATACCAAGTACAATAATTGCAATTGAAATACCAAAGAATACTTTTCTCTTGCCTACAAAATCAATAATCTTTTTTCCGCCGTTGTACTTTTCGCTAACCTGCTCAACGGTCATCTGTGAATTTGCTTTTGTCTGAACATCATTTGTCATTCTTAGCACCTCCAAATAACCATTTTTTGCGCAGGAATTTGAAGCCCGCAACGCTTCTCAGCATTATTCTTGAAAGGAATACACCCATTACAAAGTTTGCGATAACGCCGACGAGAAGTGTGTAACCGAATGAGTAAATTGTACCTGTTGTTGATTCGCCGAAAATAATTGAAAGAATATTTGACGGACCAAATACAAGCATAAGGATTACAGAAACGATAATTACGGTCATATTACCGTCGATAATTGCAGACAGTGAATTTTTAGTACCTCTGTCAAGAGCACCGTCGAGCGTTCTTCCTGCCTTGAGTTCTTCCTTGATACGTTCAGCAGTAATAACGTTACAGTCAACGCCAATACCGATTGACAATATCATACCGGCAATACCGGGAAGAGTCATTGTAAAGGAAGGAATTGTTGTAAAGTAACCTGAAACTGCCGCAATTGTAAGTCCCATCTGACCAAGAAGTGAAATAACAGCAATAAATCCGGGCAGACGGTAGAAAATAATCATAATAAGTGAAATGATAATAAATGCAATAATGCCTGCATATGCCATTGCAACAAGTGAATTTTCACCGAGTGTAGCACTGATACTGCCGTTGCTTACTGTTTCAAGCTGGAAGGGCAATGCACCTGCGTTGATTTTGTTAGCGAGGTCAGTTGCTTCTTTAGCTGTGAAATCACCTTCAATCTGTGCCTTGCCGTCAGTAATAGCAGAATTTACTGTAGGAGCGGAAAGCATAATATCGTCCATCCAGATTGAAATAGTGTTATTAACATACTGTGATGTAATTTCTCCGAAAGTTTTAGCACCTTCATCTGTAAACTCAAGGCTTACTACGTATTGTGACTCACCTTTGTCAGTCTGATATACGCTGGCTCTTGCAGACTTAACCTGAGAACCGTCCATAAGAATATTTTCGGTATCGCCTGTCGGAGTTTTATAAACATAACTGCCGTCAGAACCGACCTCGGTATTTGCGTACTCTTTACCGGGACGGAATGTAAGCTTTGCAGTTGAAGAAATCTCGTTGATTGCTTCTACAGCGTTTTGCTCTTTTTCGTCTGATTTCCACGGAAAACGAACTATAATTCTATCGTTTCCTTTGTCGGCATACAGCTCATAGTCTGTGATACCCTGTGAAATCATACGAAGTTCAATGATTGATTTAGCAGATTCTAACTGCTCATCAGTTGCGTCATAGTTGTCGGCAGGCTTAAACGTTGCCTCAACACCGCCTCTGATGTCAATTCCCCATCGTATATCGCCGATGCCTTTTAATACTGTGTTTTGGTTGTCGCCTGTGTAGTAGGATACTCCGAAAATCGCAGTAAACGAAAAGGCAAGTATCAGCAAAGCAACAATGAAGAACATAGGCTTTGGAACTCTTTTCATGCCTTTGAAACCTCCGTAATATAATTGTCCGAATTGTATGCAAAAAAATAACTCTGTTACTAAGCATAAATACAGACGTAACAGAGTTATTATAAAATTTTTTTCCAAAAATGTCAATGGATACAGAAATATTTGATAAAAAAATATTTTTATTTGATAATTTTTATATTTTATAAGTCAATTTTAACGTATTTTATACTAAATTAAACCCGAAATTGCGAAAAACAAATTCAAAAATTGATTATTTTTCAAGCAGCTTTTCGCAAGCGGCAAGCTTTGTGCAGATACAGAACACATCCATTGCAGTAATAAGCTCGTCGTTTGGCGGGAATGTGGGTGCTATTCTGATGTTTTTATCATCAGGGTCCTTGCCGTAAGGATAGGTTGCACCTGCGCCTGTCATAACAACGCCTGCTTCTTTACAAAGCTGTACAACTCTTTTTGCTGTGCCCAAAAGAACGTCAATGCTTACGAAATAACCTCCGTTGGGGTTGGTCCACTCACCTATTCCTACCGGTTTAAGGTTTGATTCAAGAGCATTCAGAACAATATCAAACTTTGGTCTTAATACTTCTTTATGCTTCTGCATATGCTCCATAATGCCATCAAAATCTTTAAAATATCTTACATGGCGAAGCATATTGAGCTTATCGTAGCTGATGACTTCATAATTATATCTTTCCTTGAAAACCTTCATATTGTTTTCCGAAGCAGCCATTGCTGCAACACCGGCACCGGGGAAAGTAATCTTTGACGTTGAGCAGAAAAGAACAGGCATATCTTCTGTGCCGTTCTTTTTGCACTCGTCAAAAATATTTAAAAGCTCATCTGGAGTATCGTTGATGTCGTGAATGCAATAAGCATTATCCCACATAATTCTGAAATCTTTAGCGGCAGGCTTTAATGCAGCAAATCTTTTAACAGTTTCATCGCTGTAGGTAATTCCCTGCGGATTTGAATACTTCGGAACGCACCAGATACCCTTGATTGAATCATCGCTTTCAACAAGCTTTTCAACTACATCCATATCGGGTCCGTTTTCAGTCATAGGAACAGGTATCATTTCAAAGCCGTAATACTCGGTAATGCCAAAGTGACGGTCATATCCCGGAACAGGACAGAGGAATTTTCTGTTCTTAACCTCATACCAGGGCTTGCAACCATCAACAATAGATTTTGTCATCATACAGGATATTGTATCAAACATCATATTAAGGCTTGAGCTTCCGCCAACCATAACGTATTTTGAATCAACACCGAGAATATCGCCGAAAAGCTTTCTGCATTCGTCTATACCTTCAAGAACACCGTAGTTTCTGCAATCCATTCCGTCTGTTCCGACAAAATCAGATTTGCTGTTTAATACGTCAAGAAGTCCTAAAGATAAGTCGAGCTGTTCTTTTCCGGGCTTTCCTCGAGCCATATTGAGCCTTAAGCCCTTGCCCTTAACATCCTCATATTCTTTTGCAAGTGCGGCATATTCCTTCTCGAGTTCTTCCTTGCCACAGTTCAGATAATTCATTTTGCTATCCCCTTAATTTGTAATTGCAAAAAATCTTTTAAAACCTTTATATATTCTATAACATACGGGGATAAAATGCAAGTCTTTTTTATAAATCTTGCATTTTTAGTTAAACAAAAAAGAACAGACTTACAAGCTCGTTTTTGTTCAAAGTTTGTAAGTCTGTTATATTTTGCTTTATATTAGTAATATTGATAGTAATAATAACCCTTTTTACTTCTCCGCTGACTTAATTCGCATCCGACTTCAATTAGTCCTAAAACCTTTGAATCTGCAAGCTTTACGCTGTCAAGAAGCTTCTGCAAGTCACCGTGAGTTGTTGAACGCTCTCTTACTACAACAACAAAACCGGCTATTAAGTCCTTAAGCAACAATGCATCGGCAACAACACCGATAGGCGGAGTATCAAATATAATATAGTCATATTCCTCGGAAAGCTTATTCATAAGCTCAATAAAAGTTGCAGAACACATAAGCTCCGAAGGATTTGGAGGAATGGTGCCTGACGGGAGAATGTCAAGATTATTAAGCACATCACGCTTAACTGTATCTTCAAAGCTTACCATCTTACCAATTATATTCGAAAGACCTGATGAGTTATCGATATTAAAAATATTATGGATGTTAGGACGTCTTAAATCGCAGTCAACCAACAATACTTTCTTCTCCATTTTTGAGAATGAAATTGCAAGATTTGCAGAAACCGTACTTTTACCTTCGCCTTTTGAATGACTTGTTACTGCAAAAATCTTTTTATCAACAGCCGAAAGTGAGAACATAATGTTAGTACGTGCTGACTTATATGACTCAACAATTGCAAATTTAGATTTATCAGACAAAGTACCACCTGAAGTTTCTATAGTATTCTTTTTCTTCTTTTCTTTTCCGAACACCTTTATTTTCATTGCAATCACCTACCTTGAGTTTCAAAATCAGGAATTTCCGCAAATACAGGCAAGCCATAGATTTCCTGAATATCATCATCAGCTTTAATAGTCGTATCAATGAGTTCAAGGAGTATTGCTATAACGCAAGAAGTGACTAAACCTACAAGTAAACCTAAAAGCGTATTTTTTAGATTATTTGGCTCATATGGTAACACGGGAACCTTCGCATTACGTATATTACCTATCTGTCCATACTGTAAAAACTTATTAAATACCTCGTTACACTTATCTGCAACCTGATTTGCAACATTTGCACACTTCTGTGGATCATCACCCGAAACGGAAATTGTAATAAAGAAAGTCTTATCATTAACAGAAATATCTACACGACAATCATCATAAAGTGAAGTGATCTCATCTGAATTTTTAAAAAGCGTAACACATATGCCTGCAAGGTTTGATGAACCGCTGATGTCGGCACTGTAAATTTTTCCGCTTTCTTTATTAGCTTCACTTGCACCGTTATAGTTCTGAACATAAATCATCGCAGAAGTATTATACATAGGTGTAATAATAAATTTAGAATATAAGAAAAACAATATACCTGCCAATAAAGTAGCAAGCAAGATAAATTTAAGTCTATGTAACAGAATTCCGATTATCTTCTGTATTGTAATATTCTTTGGCATTACGAATACTCCTTTATCAAATAAAAATTGTTTATAACATTACAGTCATTTTTGATATTACTACTCAAATTATTATATTATATAACAATATAACAATAATTCCAATTTAGAATTATCCGACAAAAAAATAAGGGAAGTCGAGTTGACTTCCCTTAATAAATATAAATTTGACAAATTATCCTACTACATTGAGGAGAACACCTGCTGCAACAGCAGAACCGATTACACCGGCAACGTTCGGGCCCATAGCGTGCATAAGAAGGAAGTTTCCGGGATTTTCCTGCTGACCGACTCTCTGTGATACACGTGCAGCCATAGGAACGGCAGAAACACCTGCTGAACCGATAAGCGGATTTACCTTGCCGCCTGTAAGCTTATACATAAGTTTACCGAAGAGAACACCGCAAGCTGTACCCATACAGAAAGCAAGCAAGCCAAGACCTATAATAAAGAGTGTGCTGGGCTGAAGGAAATTCTGTCCGGAAGCGGTTGCACCGACAGTAGTGCCGAGGAAAATTGTGATAATATTCATAAGCTCGTTCTGTGCTGTTTTAGCAATTCTTTCAACTACGCCTGACTCTTTGAACAGGTTACCAAGCATAAGCATACCTACAAGAGGAGCTGCGTCGGGCAGGAAGATTGCTATAAGAATTACAACGATTACGGGGAACATAATCTTCTCAAGCTTTGATACGGGACGAAGCTGTTCCATAACAACCGAGCGTTCCTTCTTTGTTGTAAGAGCCTTCATAATCGGAGGCTGAATAATCGGAACGAGAGCCATATATGAGTAAGCCGCAATAGCGATTGAGCCTAAAAGATGCGGAGCAAGCTTTGTTGTAACATAAATAGCTGTAGGTCCGTCTGCACCGCCGATGATGCCGATTGCACCTGATTCAGCCTCTGTAAATCCGAGGAAAATAGCACCGGTAAATGTGATAAAAATACCAATCTGTGCTGCTGCACCGAGAATAAGGCTCTTGGGATTAGCAATAAGAGGACCGAAGTCTGTCATACAGCCTATGCCAAGGAAGATAAGCGGCGGGTAAATTCCGAGCTTTACACCCTGATAGAGATAGTAAAGAAGTCCGCCGTATGTCGGATTTTCATAATAAGTAACTCCGTTAATTATCTGTGTTGCGTGTCCCGAAGTGGCTACGCTTTTAGCAGCACACTGCTCTGCTGTGAGCAACTCAGTAGATGGAGCAGCCATAATATCAGGATAGAGATTAACGAGCAACATACCGAATGCTATTGGAAGAAGCAAAAGCGGCTCATACTGCTTTTTAATAGCCAGATAAAGCAAAACAATTGAAACGCCAATCATAACGTAGTTCTGCCAGTTCAGAGTAAATATACCCGAACTCTGTAAAATGCCGTTTACAGCATCAACAAAACCCTGTAAAATTTCCATAAATAACGTCCTTTCCGAAAAACTTTAGCCTTAAAACGGGCGTGTATTATCAAGTATACCGGCATTTGCCCATGCAGAACGACCGGAATCTGACTTCTTAATACTCTTTATCCTTGCTTTTCCGGAAGAACCGTACATTGCAGCAACGGCTGCAGAAATTACGGCAACTACTTCATCGGTTACACCGTCCTGAACAGAAAGTGCTGAAGGGGTTGCAGAAACCGGAGCAACTACGGGAGTCGGTGCGGAAGTTTTAGTCTCTTCTATCTTGACCTTTTCCTTCTTCTTTTTTCCGCTTTGCTGTGCCTTCTGTACTATTGTGCTGTATAGTTTAATTATCATAATCAACAACAAAAGCACTGCAAAAACTACTACAAATCCTGTCAGAATAACCTTGCCTGATGCAATACCTTTTTCAGACAAAGACATTCCGCTGTCTGCGAGGATTGAAGCTACATTGGATAAATTCATAAAACGACCCCCATATTTGTATATTACATATAGCTTAATTATACTTTATTCACCTCTTTTTTTCAATAAAAAATAATGGGTGAATATTATTTTGGTGATATAACTAAATTTTATAGTACAATAAATAAATATTTGTATTTATATTTTTTTAATATTATGACTGTATTACAGATTATTTTCAGATTATTCTATTAGCCCGAGCTTTTGTTTCCATTTTAAAATTCGCTTTACGGAATTATTAATCTGTTCTATAGGTGTATCACCGCTTTGTACTGATGAAAGAACTGCGGGATATTGTTCCTCAACATCACTGCAACAGAGTAAATCGTTTCCGCTTTTTATTGCAAGCACAGCCGCATTTTCTGTGCCTGTGTAGTCAGTGATTGCCCCCATTGACAAATCATCAGTCATTATTACGCCGTCAAATCTTAATTGATTGTGAAGAATATTATGTGCTTCTTCTGACAAAGAGGCAGGATATTCGCTGTCTATACTGTTTACTATATTATGAGAAACGAGAACACAATCAGCTCCGCTTTCAATTCCGACTGTAAATGGCTTAAAATCAGTTTCTTCTAATGATTGAAAATCACGGTTGTCATAGACAATCCCTGTGTGAGTATCTTCATTATTGCCGTAACCGGGAAAATGCTTTAATACCGTACCAAGCTTTTTTTGACCGCTGATTTCAACAACCTTTTTAACGAACTCACTTACTTCATCAGCATCGCCGCTGAAGGAACGGTCGTACATAAAAGCATTGTAATCCGAAGTTACATCGCATACGGGAGCCAGATTTACATTGATTCCGAGAGAAAGTAACAAATCAGCCTTTTCTGACGCATCTTCTTCAATTGCGTTCCAACCGCCGTTTGCAAATGTATCACGAGGAGATAAGAATGGAGCTTCACGCAGATTTTCATTACTGCTTACCCTTACAACTGTTCCGCCCTCTTCATCAACTCCAATAAGAAGCGGTATTTCTGCACTTTTCTGACAACTGCTGATATTTTCTGTTATTTCTTCACGTGTTTTTTCGTCAAAATCCTTGCCGAACAAAATATACCCTCCGAGATTATATTCCGACACCTGTTCTTCTGCATCAGCATCGGGGTATCTTACGAAGAACAACTGCCCTACTTTCTCTTCAACAGTCATTGATGAAATAAGGTTGTCAATTCGTTTGTCAGCCTTTTCCTCTTCGGAAATTGTTGTCGGCTGTACGGTTGAATTCTGATATTGCGAGGTGTTTGCAGAATTCTCTGAAAATGAAGAATTATCTGAATTACAGGCAACACACATAATTGAAACAGCAAGCAAGGCTATTGCGGAAAATATTTTTTTCATCTATTATTTCCTTTCCCGGCAAGCTTTCTGCCCATAAGCACACCCATTACAGACGCCATCATAAGACCTCTTGTCCAGCCGCTTGAATCGCCGAGACAATGCAAGCCGTTAAGACTTGTATTGAAATCCTTGTCCATTTTTACACGGTTTGAATAGAATTTAAGTTCGGGTGAATAAAGCAGGGTTTCCGTAGAAGCAAAACCGGGAACAACGTGGTCAACTGCGAGATCGGAAGAGCACACGTCTGAACTCCAGTCACCATCAAGTATCTC
>CAMKNF010000056.1 GCA_946414115.1 uncultured Ruminococcus sp.
CATTTATACCGTAGGGGCGACCCTGTGTGGTCGCCCTAAACGTTACCGATATATCTACAAAAAATCAGTAAACAAACTTTCCCTTACAACACGCAACATTACAAATTCGGAGCGTAGCGACCATTAATTCCTCATTCCTAATTCCGAATTCCGCATTAAATTATCGTTTATTACACCAACCGATCTTATAATTTCAGCATATATATACTGCTTGATAATCCGCAACTACATCAGTGTGGAACAATTATTGCAATATATCAACAAAATACAATTATTATGCATTTCTAATTATTTATTGCTAAATGCGAAACGTTATTATTTGCCAAAATAATACCAAATTTTTTGTGCTTCCCCGCAAAAAATATGTATTTAAAATTGGTGATAAAACCTGAACTTCCTCAAAAAATGCCGAATAAAAGCGTAATATCAAAATTTTAATTATTTTTAGAAACATCTATTATTTTTATGCGATTTGCCGTATTTTATTGACAATATATCAAAAAATATTTATTATAAATAGCATAAAGCAAGGCAAAATATCATTATTGTTATTAAATGGGTATATAAATGAGGTGTTATTATGAGTTTTGATTTCTTGCGTTCCGCCTCGACTTCGAGTTCTGTGTTCAGAGTCGTTTGCGGTGAAATGGTTCTTGATGACAGATGGAATGTACACAGCGAGGTCGTTATTGCGCTTGTAAGGACAGGCTCAATGACACTTGAGACTACTACTAACGCATATCATCTTAATCAGGGCGATATATACTTTATTTCCCCGAATCAGAAGTACAGAATCTCCGATAATCTCAACGCTGTTGTTGACGTTATTCTGCTTAATCTTTCAAATCCTTCGTCTGTTACGCAGGAGTATATTCCGCAGAGCATTATCAGAGGACTTACAACCGGTAATTGCACTCACTTTGTAAAGGTCACTCCCGATGACGCTTTTTATTCGGAAATACTCAACGATTTGAGAACCGTTACAAAAGCAGAGAACGAAAAATTTGACTTTTTCCAGCTTCTTGTTCACGGAAAAATGTACGAGATTTTCTACATTCTCTTTGCAAATAAATACATTGAAATTTTTGATGTTGAAACTCAGGGGAAAAAATATCGTGCTCTCCGCAGAATTACCGAGTATATCAACGAAAATTTCTGCGAAAACATTTCGCTTGACACTATTGCACAGACAACCGGCTTGAGCCGTTATTACGTATCGCACCTTTTCAAGGAACTTATGAACACAACGTTTGTAAACTACGTAAACGAGCTTCGCCTTACCCGTGCGGCTATGCTGCTCACAACAACCGATACTCCGATTATTGAGATTGCAGGAATGTCGGGATTCAATAATATTTCAAACTTCAACAGAGCGTTCAAAATGTACTACGACACCACGCCGTCGAAGTACAGAAAAACAGAACGCCAGACGTTTTAACAGAATACCACCGATAAGTGCCGATGCAGATTGACTGCGTCGGCATTTTGCTTTATAGAGTGTAAACTATAATTTAGCGTTGGTATTATAGCAACGTTGACGTAGGGACACGGCGTGCCGTGTCCACACAAAAATTGCAATGCAATTTTTGTGAATAGGACGTTAGGGATGCCGTCCCTTACGGAGAGGTTTGTTGTCCTCTATTACTACGGTTAATTTGGTACAGTTTAATTGCCACTACGGACACGGCACGCCGTGTCCCTACGACTGTAAATGAAGCGTTTGTTGTTACCTAACGGGCAGCCACACAGGGCTGCCCCTACAGTGTAATATCAGTGTTTGTATTTATACCGTAGGGGCGACCCTATGTGGTCGCCCGAAACGTTACCTATATATCAACTTAAAATTCGGGCTACAATTTTCTCCAAACAAGCTTACTTTTCCACTCGAATTGCCCGCCGAGGCACTCGGCTAAATTATCGTTTAACTTAAAAGGTAAAAAATTTATGTGAAATATTAGTATAATTTTTCACTCGGTTTTGTGCGATACTACAGCTTGAAAGCAAATACTAACTGTGGTAAAATTATAATAACTATGATTAATTATTCAGGTGATTAGATTTGAGAAATTTTTTGGATAAAAAAATCAATAAGGTGCTGTCAGTTGTGCTTGTTTTGATTTCGGTGCTTGTTGTAATTCAGACCGTTTTTGCGAGCGGAACGCTGAAAGCAGGCGAAAACGAGAAAACGGCTCCTGCGTCAAACATCAATCCGAGAATTGATGAAATTGCCTCAAAAGAGGGAATTGTGCTCACAACAACAGTTCCGGTTACGACAATAGAAAAACCGACGCAGACGACAACAAAGGCACCGTCAACAAAGGCAACTAAAGCAACAAAGCCGTCTACGGCAAAAGCCACAACTCAGGCGGCGACAATTCCCTTTGCAACTGCGATTCCGCCGCAGACTCCTGCCGACTACAATGCGCAGTGGAACGCAGGATACCTTGTTGCAATTGACAACCCCGACCCAACGTATGAGTGCGGTCAGGTTATATTGAGCGACGGCGACAGGGATTTGCTTGAGCGACTTTGTATGGGCGAATTCGGTTCGGGAGGATTTGTCGGTGCGGCTCTGATTGCACAGGCGGTTAAGGACGCAATGTGCTTTGACGGCTATACAAGCGTTCAGTCTATTATTGACGGCTGTCACTACACCGGCAGAACGGACATTGGTACAAACGAGGCCTGCAAACAGGCGGTAAGGTATATTTTTGATGAGAACCACGACGCTGTTCAGCACAGGATTATGTATATGTATAATCCGTATATCGTGCAGAGCGCATTCCACGAAAGTCAGAACTACATACTTACATATCAGGACGTAAGATTTTTTGACCGCTGGGGATATTAATTCGGCGGCATAATTAAAAAGGTCGGGACACCGTTTTAGAACGATGCACCGACCTTTGTTTTTTTATTTAGTTTATAGGCACTCGACAAATCAACCCTTGACTGCACCTGCCATAACACCCTTGATGATGTATTTCTGGCATGCAAAGTAGAAGATGATAATCGGGATGATTGCGAGCACGAGCATAGCCATCATAGCTGCCATATCAATTGAACCGTATCCGCCACGCAGATACTGAATTGCCATCGGCAATGTCTTAACGTCGCTCAGAATCAATGTGGGGAGGAGGTAGTCGTTCCAAATCCACATTGCCTGAAGAATTGCAACGGTAATAGCCGACGGGCGGAGAATCGGGAAGTCTATAAGGAAAAACGTCTTCATCGGTCCGCAGCCGTCAATCATAGCCGCCTCTTCAATTTCAAGCGGAACAGACTTTACGAAGCCTGCAAACATAAACACTGAAAGTCCTGCACCGAAGCCGAGGTAGATTATAACGATACCGAACATATTGTCAAGGTGAAGCATATTTGCCACCTGCGACATCGGATACATAACCATCTGGAACGGTACAATCATTGAGAATGCAAAGAGAATGTATATGAGCTTGGTGTACCACGTCTTTACTCTCGTGATAAACCACGCACACATTGCCGTTGCAAGTACAATGAGAATTACCGAGCACACGGTGATGAAAAGCGATACGAAGAATGCACTGAAGAAGTCGATTTTTTCAATGCCGTTTGTGTAGTTTTTCAGTCCGACAAAGCTTTCCGCATTCGGGAAAGCGAACGGCTCGTTGCTCACAAAGAGCTTGCCCTTAAAGCTGTTCATCAGAACAAGCAGAATCGGAGCGATGAAAACAATGGAGATAATCATCAGGATTATGAATTTAACCCAGTCCTTGACTGTCATCGGAGCACGGAGCTTTGCTTTTTTCTCCTTGATTTTGGATTTAACCTTTTCAGACATTAGTTTTCAACCTCCTTTCTTCTTGTTAAGAAGAGCTGTGTAAGCGCTATTGCCGCAACAATGAGGAAGAATATTACAGCCTTAGCCTGTCCTACGCCCTGCCAGCCTACACGACCGTAGAAGGTATTGTAGATGTCAAGCGCAAGCATCTGCGTTGACTTGCCGGGTGCGCCTGCCGTAAGAGCATAGTTCTGGTCGAACAGCTTGAACGAGTTTGTAAGCGTTAAGAATAGACAGATTGTAATTGATGGCATAACCTGCGGAATTGTGATGTGGAACAGTCTTTGCACACTGTTTGCGCCGTCAATTTGTGCCGCTTCAATAAGGTCGGGCGAAATATTCTGAATGCCCGAAATGTAAATAATCATCATATATCCTATAAGCTGCCAGTTCATCAGTATGACGAGTCCCCAGAAGCCGTAAGAAGCGTCGGTTGTAATTGTGGCGTTGAAATACTGCAAAACGCCGTTGATAATCATAAGCCAGATATAGCCCAGCACGATACCGCCGATAAGGTTCGGCATAAAGAAGATTGTTCTGAATACGTTGGTGCCTCGAAGCGCCTTTGTAAGCAGCATTGCAAACAGAAAGGCGAGAATGTTGATTGTGATAACGGACACAATCGTGAATTTTACCGTAAACCACAGCGCATTTATAAAGTCCTCGTTTGCAAAAGCCTTGAGATAGTTATCAAAGCCTACCCATTTTGCATTTTTTACTGTTTTGAATTTGCAGAAAGAGAGATAGATTCCCATAATAAACGGAATCAGAAACGAAATGAGAAATGCGACAACGGTCGGAAGTGCAAGCACAGGAAACCATTTTTTTATTGCCTTTTGCATATTTTCCTCCATTTGTCCTTTTAAAAAAACCTCCTGCCCCCGAGGGAGCAGGAGGTTTGCAGTTAATTATTTGATTGATGCAGTCAGAATAAAGGTATAACTTATTCTGCTGTTGCCTCACGCTCTGTCTTCCAGGAAGCCTTTGCGTCGTCAACAACCTTTGACCAGTCCTTCTGACCCTGAACATACTCGAGGAGAGAAGCACCGAATTCGTTCTTCCAGTTTTCACTCGGGAATGCTGTGAAGAGCCACTCAGGATTCTTGATTCCTTCGCTCTCTTTTGCTTTCCATGAAAGAACTTCTTTAGCGAGCGGATCTGTAGGCTGCTCATCTTCCTTGAATGTGTTGAAGGGAGTGATGAATCCAAGCTCGTTTGTTACGGCCTTCTTGCCGTAATCGCTTGAGAACAACCATACGAGGAAGTCGATAGATGCCTGCTGTGTAGCTTCGTCAACGTTGCTGTTGATAGCAAAGTAGTTTTCAGTACCGATGCAGATACCCTGTTTTTCTTCGTCCTTAACACCTGTGTAGATGGGGAGGAACTTGATGTTTTCAGCCTTTGTTACGTTACCGTCAACGCCGTTAATCTGAGCCCAGCCCCAGTTACCGTTCTGAATCATAGCGCACTTGCCTGTAGCAAATTCAGCCATTGATTCGTCAACAGTCTTGCTGCCGAGGAGATTTTTGTCTGTGCAGGAGTTATTTGTATAAAGGTCAAAAATATTCTTGTAGTTGTCTGCATACTTAAATGAAATTTCTTTAGCGTTAAGACCGTTAAGAATTACATTGTCGCTTGATGTGTCGTCCTTGAACTCATAATAGAGCGGGAGATTTGCAAGGTGAGTCTGCCATCTCCAGTCGTCGCCTGTCTTGAGTGATGTTGAACCGAATACGCCTTCAATTCCGAGCTCGTCTTTCTTTGACTGCATATCTTCAACAACAAGCTTGAGTGTGTCAAAGCTCTTGATTTCGTCTGTTGACTTTGCCTTTGCGCCGTCAGTCTTGAAGTACTTCTGCATAATCTCGTCGTTGTAGATGATGCCGTAGCCCTCAATTGCGTAAGGAACGCCGTAAACGCCTTCGTCCTTTGTTACTGCAAGCGACTTGTTTTCGTCGGTGAGCATATTGTAAAGCTCTGTGTCCTTAAGGTCTGCGCAGTAGTCAGCCCAGTTCTGGTAACCAACAGGTCCGTTAATCTGGAAGATTGTCGGCGGATCTGACTTTGCAATTTCTGATGTGAGAGTTTTCTCGTACTCACCCGAAGCGGCTGTTTTAACCTTAACCTCGATGCCTGTTTCTTCCTTGTACTTTTTAGCGATAGCCTCGTACTTGTCGGCAATTTCGGGCTTGAAGTTTAAGAAGTAAATTGACTTTACGCCTGATGTGTCAGCCTTACTGCTTGAGCCTGATTCAGAACCTGAACCTGATGAGCCTGAACCGCCGCATCCTGCAAAAGCAGTAGCCATCATGCAGCCTGCCATTGTAAGGGCAAGGACTTTTTTTGACTTTTTCATTTTAAGAATCTCCTTTAGAAAATGTAAGTATTAAGAAATTTCTGCCGTAACTGCTGAAATATTGCGCAAAACGCATATGTGATCAGCCACGTAACTGCGGCAATCTTTCCAATTGTTATCATAGCATTAAATTTCAAATTTATCAATAGGGTTTTATATATTTTTTTATAAAAAATTTTTAATCCTTCTGAAAATTTAGTAATTTTATAAGGTTTTATGCGCTTTTCTGCTGTATTAGAAAGTATTTACAGTTTTTTTAAACTACTCTTAATTTGAGCAGTTTGCTGAAAATAAAGATTAAAATATATGAAATATAGCTAAAAACCGAATATTAGTTTCAAATTGTTAAATTTTATTACAAATGAGTTTCAGCACAAAAAACATACAAAAAGTAAAATTGCATAAATTAACCTCTTTTGCATTGTACATAATGACGTTTTTATCTTTTTGCAGTTTTTATTATAGACTTTATATATAAAGTATGTTAGAATTTTATTCGAATGGGAAAATTTTCTATTCCCGTAAATATTTTAGAAGTTTTGAAAGGAGATCAAACACATGAAAAGAAAAGGATTACTTAAGTGCTTTAGCGCTGTTTTAGTGCTTTGCATGATACTGTCCTGCGTTTCTTTCTCATTTGCCACTGCCGGTGCAGCGGTTGTCGGCGAGACAAGCATAGTTTCTGCTTCGTCCTCGGCTTCAGGCGACAATTTTACATGGGATAACGCATCAGTATATTTCCTTCTCACCGACCGTTTCAAGAACGGTAACACATCAAACGACCACTCATACAACAGAGGTCTTGACCAAGACGGCAATGTCATTAGCGGAATCGACACAAGAGGCACATTCCACGGCGGCGACTTTGCAGGCGTAACACAGGCAATTAACGAGGGATATTTTAACGACCTCGGCGTAAACGCCATCTGGATTTCAGCTCCCTACGAGCAGATTCACGGATATGTTGTAGGCGGCAACGAAAATCCCAGCTACGCTCACTACTCATATCACGGCTACTACGTTCTCGACTACACACAGACCGACGCTAACTTCGGTACTGCCGAGGAGTTCGGAACTCTTGTTGACACTGCTCACGAGCACGGAATCAGAGTTATTCTCGACGTTGTTATGAACCACTCGGGCTACAACTCGCTCTACGATATGGATGAGTACGGCTACGGTACTGTTAAACCGGGCTGGGAGAGCGATTATTTCAGCCATCAGAATATTAACAACAAAACCTACCACAGCTACATCGACTATGATACAAGTGCAGCCGACTGGGCTAACTGGTGGGGTGCTGACTGGATTCGCTGCGGTGTTGCAGGCTACACACAGGGCGGCGGAGACAACCTTACAATGTCGCTTGCAGGACTTCCCGACTTCAAGACGGATTCAACCGCAACAGTAGGAATCCCAAACATTTTAAAGACAAAGTGGAAAAAGGAAGGCAGACTTTCTCAGGAAACAAACGAGCTTTCCTCATACCTGAGCAAAACAGGTAAAAAACAGACTGTTACAAACACCATTTCATACTGGCTCTCAACATGGGTAAGAGAATACGGCGTTGACGGCTTCCGCTGCGATACTGCAAAGCACGTTGACCTTGCTTCTTGGAAAACCCTTAAAGACACCTGCGTTGACGCTCTTAAGGAATGGCGTCAGAACAACCCCTCAAAGCCGGGTGCTGACTGGGACGAGGATTTCTGGATGACAGGCGAGTGCTGGGATCACAACATCGGTTGGGGTTACGACAGCTACTACACACAGGGCGGCTTTGATTCAATGATTAACTTTGAAACTCAGGGCGGCGGCTTGCTTTCAATGAGCGGCCTTAACGGCGTGTACAGCAACTACGCTTCTTCAATCAACTCAAACGACAAGTTCAACCAGCTTTCTTATCTTTCATCACACGACTCAACACTTGCAAGAGGCAACCTTATTTCAACAGGCTCTGCATTCCTGCTTCTTCCCGGCGGTATTCAGATTTACTACGGTGACGAAACAAACCGTCCGCTTGTTCCGGGCGTTCCGAACGACGGCAACGGCGGTGCAGGTCATTCACTGCGCAGTGATATGAACTGGGATTCTGCCGATTCAGCTGTTCTTGCTCACTGGCAGAAGGTCGGCTCATTCAGAAACAAACACGTTTCTATTGGTGCAGGCGATCATCAGCAGATTTCAGCTTATAGCTCATCGACAGGTTACACCTTCTCAAGAAGCTATGACAACGGCGTGATTTCCGATAATATTATTGCAACAATCGGCGCACCTTCTAACACAAATCTTGCAGTTGACGTTTCTTCCCTTTGGTCGGACGGCACAATTGTTACAAATGCTTACGACGGCACAACCGCTACGGTTACTAACGGCAAGGCTACATTTAACACAGGTGCTAACGGCACTATCCTTATGGAAGGTCCTGTATCAACAATCAGTATGAGCCTCAAGGGATCATATTCTTTCTATGACAGCCAGACTCTTACAGTATCACTTCGTGGTGCAGATTACGCTATGGTATCAATCGACGGCGGTTCTGAATTCAAGGTTGTTGACGGTGACAAATTCAGCATAGGCGAGGGTGTTGAGGTAGGAGCCACCATCAAGGTAACAATGACTGCTTCAAACGATGAAGAAACATCTACAAAATCCTTTACCTATAAGAAAAAGGATCCCAATGCTGTTGTCAGAGTTTATTTTGACAACTCAAGGTACAATTGGAGTACCGTAAACGCATATATTTATGATGAAAGCTCAGGCGACGCTGTTGAGAATAAGGCATGGCCCGGCGAGACAATGACTTATGATACCGCTACAGGTTTCTATATGATAGAGGTTCCGGACAATCTGACAAACGGCAGAGTAATCTTCAATGCCGGAAGCACATCGTCAAACAGATACCCGGGCGACGGTGCGCAGGGACTTGCAATCAACGAAACCCATATGCTCTTCTCATACGGCAACAAATGGGAACCGTACACCAATCAGACGCCTGACCCGACTGAACCGACGACTGCACCTGACCCGTCAAAAATGACTACAGTATATTTTGACAATTCAAACAGCAAGTTCTCAACTCCGACAATTTATTATTGGTCATCAGCTACCAACAGCGGGCCAAACAGCTGGCCGGGCGTTCCAATGACTAATGTGTCGGGAGACATCTGGAAAGCAACTTTTGACAATAAATATGACAAATGTATTTTCAGCAACAGCGGTTCAAATCAGACACGCGACCAAGCAGTTCCCGGTAATAACTACATTTATAACGGCAGCAATTGGTCAGCATATACCGTACCGACTGAACCCACAACTGCTCCTGTAACAACAGCACCGGCAACTACTGCTCCGGTCACGACAGCTCCCGTAACAACAGTACCGGCAACTACTGCACCTGCAACAACAGTTCCCGCAACGACCGTTCCGGCTACTACTGTTCCCACAACAGACGAGCTGACGGTAACGGCTTCTTCAAATATTTTCCCGACTGCTACAAAGACCTTTAATAAGGACGAGGGAACAGTTACGGTTTCCTACAAGCTGACGGCAAATATGAAGGCTATTGACACACAGTGGAAGCTGACCTACGACAGCACAAAGCTCGAATACAACATTTCCGATAATATGGTTGACGGCACACAGACAATCACTCCGTCGGCAGGCGATAATCTTGTATTCAACAACAAGAGCAACTACATCAAGGGTAACTTCTCTACATTGAACCTTGTTTCGTTTGATAACAATGCAGATTTTGTTTCCGTAACATTTAACATCATTGGCACAGGTAAGGCAGACGTTTACCTCGACCTTGAGGTTTTAAGTCTTGCTTACAAGGATTCGTCAAATAAGCATCATTGCGCTTCAATTGTTGACTTCAGCAAGATGCAGGATATTTCAGGCGTTAAGGGCTTTGAAAAAGCATCAATCAGCACATCAACAACTCTTGAAAGCAGTATTGTTATGGGCGATGTCAACGGTGACGGCTATGTAAAAGTTGACGACGCAACGCTCGTTCTCAAATATGTTGTCGGTACGGAGAGCCTTAACTCACTCCAGATAAAGGCGGCCGATGTTGACAGAAACGGCCTAGTAAACGTAAAAGACGCAACGCTCATTCAGAAATACGTTGCTGATATGATTAACGGGTTTTAAAATTTATAATCGTTTATAAAACACAAAACCGCTCCCGATTATTCGGGGGCGGTTTACGTTATGCAGAAATTGAATTAATGATTAAAATTTTCTCATTTTATGAATAACAATATTCCGTGAGTGAATTAATAAGCGCAATATATTTTTATTTAGCATAATTTTATGTATTGCGATTTTTTACATTTTTGTATAGAATAATATTCGGAATAATACTATTATTAGTTTATGGATTTTATGTCTTAACAAACCAACGAAAA
>CAMKNF010000057.1 GCA_946414115.1 uncultured Ruminococcus sp.
CTTGCGGCGCTGTTGATGGTTCAGGCGGCGACTTAAAGTGGCCCGGATACAAGGCACAGCGTGATGAGTACAAGAGCTCAAATTATGGCTTATACTATGTAGACTGCCCCACAGATGTTCCCCAGATTATCTGGAACAACTACACTGACGGTGGCGAAGATAAGGAAGCTCCTATCTACTTAACTGCAAAGCAGTCAAATGACGCTAATACAGAGTTCTATGTTGCTGATGACAGTGATCTTTACGATCAGGATTGGTTCGATGAGATGGAAGAAAGTTTTAACGGCGATAAGGCTAAACTTGGAGACTTTGCTGATAACTTCTTCTATGATGAAGTATATGATCTTGGTTTTGCATTGAATTTTGATAATATGATTTTCGTTGTTCCTGCTGAACCCAACGGCGAGAACTTCCAGGGCAAGCCTACATATAACGGTGACTGGTATTTCTACTATGGAAATGGCGAATACGGCACATATCCTACAAAGGAAGAAGCTGAAGAAAAAGGCACATTATTGAGCCTTGAAAATGTTGCTACTCCTGATGAGCCTACTCCTACAAACCCCGGCTCAAATGATCCTACAGATCCCGGTAAAAAGCCCGGTCAGCCTTCAACAGACCCCGCTTCTGCAACAAAGCCTGCTTCAACTGACACACCTACTTCAACAGTTTCAGGCGGTGCAGTTCAGACAGGCGAAGCTACATACGCAGTAATCCTTCTTGTAGTATTAGCTGCTGTATCAGGCGTAGTTGTATTTACTCGTAAAAAGTACAACTAATCAGTTTGATTAATAATTAATTGCTTTTTGCAAAACGCTCCCCTTTGTGGGAGCGTTTTGAGTTTGTAATGATATATAGTATGTTAATTTACATTAAAATACTTTAAAAACAATGTATTGACATTTTTATACAAATTTGTTTCAAAAAATTGGTAAATTTAATATACCAAAATACCCCCTTTTTTATTGTAAAGACTTGATTTTTATTTGCGATTATAATATAATATATATACCCAATATAATCGGAAATTGTAAATGGGAGGAAATTTAAATGTCCAAGAAAATTATAAGTCTTCTTCTCACGCTTATGCTGACAGTATCAATGGTAGCAGTTGCAGCTGTAAGCGTTTCAGCAGAAGTAGACGACCAGGGTAGATATACTCCCTCAGAAGGTGTCGAAACAAACAGATATTATTTCTATATGCCTTCGGATTGGTATAATGACTGCGCTTTTGATGCCGGCATTTATTGGTGGCTCGGTGCTGACGCTCCTGACGCTTGGCCGGGTTATGGTGCGAAGAATGCAGATGCTACACAGGTATACTACTGCGATGTTCCTGTTGATTCTACTACTATCATCTGGAACAATGGTTATGACGGTGGTGATGACCCGACTGCCCCTGATTATGCAAAAGCTATCCAGACTGTTGATGTTTCAAGTCAGTTCTATTCAAATGGCGACACCGATATTTATGATTCAGAATGGTTTGCTGAAATGGAAGCAAGCTATAATGATGACAAGGTTGCTCTCGGAACTTTTGCAGATAACTTCTTCTTTGATGAAGAGTATGATCTCGGATTTTCGTTTGACTTTGATAATATGATTTATGTTATCAATCCTAATATGATTTCAGAAAATCCGCTTAACGGTAAAATTGTAAGCGGCGGCGAATGGTACTTCTACTACGGTAACGGTGAATATGGTACATATCCTACAAAGGAAATGGCTGCTGAAAAGGGCGCACTCTATTCTTCTGATTATCAGCCTGCAAAGGATAAGCCTGTTACAGAGCCTTCAACTGAAGAAACAGGCGCAACTTCTGAAACAACAGATTCAACAGAGTCTACAGTAGCAACAGAAGCTTCTGCTGTTTCAACACCTTATCTCACAGTCAACGCTACTTCAAACTATTTCCCGAAGGCAACTGCTGAGTATAATGCTGCTACTAAGGAAGTCACTGTTACTTATTGGATGAAGTCATCTAAAAATCTTCTTGATACTGAGTGGTGCCTCTACTATGACTCAAGTGTATTTTCAGTATCAGATAAAAACACTCCTGAATCTATTTGTCCTACAATCGGAGAAAAAGCTGTTTTTAATCTCGGGTTAGACGGCGTAATTAAGTATAATGCTACCAATCTTAAGCTCTTCGATTTCACGTCAGAAGAAAAAGCATATGTTTCAATTACTTTTGATGTAAAGGATATTTCTGCAAGCACTCCTGTTACAACAACAGTTGACCTTGATGTTAATGTTCTTCGTGTTTCAAAGGTTGATCCCACAACTTTCAGAAGCGATCCTAATGAAGAAGTAATGCTTTGCAACTTCTCTGAAGTTCTTGACAATGAAGCTACAAAGACAGTAAAGGTTGACCGCAGAACAGAGCTTTCAGCTTCAACTTATGAAGAGCCTACAAGTGCGGAAACAACAGTAGCTCCTTCTGAAGAAGAATCAACTGTTCCTGAAACAACAGTTGAGTCGGAGCCTACAGTTCCTTATCTTACTGTAAATGCTACTTCAAACTACTTCCCGAAAGCTACTGCTGAATATAAGAAGTCAACTAATGAAGTAGTTGTAACATATTGGATGAAGTCTGATATGAATGTTCTTGATTTACAGTGGTATCTCACATACGATTCTGAAATTCTTACACTTTCTGAAAACAATACTGAAGATACTGTTTGTCCTGTAATCGGTGACAAGGCAGTAATGAATTTAGGATTAAAGAATAAGGTTAAGTACAATGCTACTAATCTCCAGCTCTTTGATTTCTCATCTGCTGAAACACCTTTTGCACAGCTTACATTCAATGTGAACGATCTCACAGGAAAGACTCCTGCAACAACTACAATTGATCTTACTGTTGAAGTTTTAAGAGTTTCTGAAATTAATGAGGAAACATTAAGATCAGACGCAGAAAAGGAAATTATTCTTGTTGACAATAGTCAGGTACTCAGCAACGAGCATACAGAGAAAGCAGGTGTTAAGACTCGTACAACACTTACACCTTCAACCTTTGTTGTTCCAACAACTGTAACAGAGCCTACTACTACTGTAGAGCCTACAACAACAGAACCTGTAGAGCCTACAACAACAGAGCCAGTTGAGCCTACAACAACAGAACCTGTAGAACCTACAACAACAGAGCCTGTTGAGCCTACAACAACAGAACCTGCAGAGCCTGAAACAACAGAACCTGTTGAACCTGAAACAACAGAGCCTACAATACCAGTGCCTGCAACAGAACCTGTTGAACCTGAAACAACAGAACCTGTAGAGCCTGAAACAACAGAACCTGTAGAGCCTGAAACAACAGAACCTGTAGAGCCTACAACAACAGAGCCTGTAGAGCCTACAACAACAGAACCTGTAACAGAACCTGCTACAGAAATATGCACGTTACCGACTCCTCCGGCAACTGATTCAACATCAGCAACAGGAACAACAACATCAAATTCTTCAGGTGATACTCCAACATCATCTAACGGTGGTAATGGAACTGTTCAGACAGGTGATACTTCACTTGCTGTAATCATTCTTTCAATCCTTATTGGTGCAACATGCGTAATGTTTGTACTTCGTAAGAGAGAAATGTTCTGATTATTATTTAACATTTAAGGGCTGACCGTTTGGTCAGCCCTGATTTTTTGAGATTTGATGATAGTGTAATTTTTATATATTAAGAAATTAAACTGTAATTTGCCGAGTGCCTCGGCAGATTATAGCTTATCTCATTAAATATGCCTAAAGTAGGAGTTTAAAATAGTTGAAAACACAATAAAATATAAAAATATTAAAAAAATAGGTGAGCAAAAGTCATATTGCTCACCTATAAGTTTTTATTTATTCTATTCTTCTGATTCTGAAAAATCACTAATTGAATTTGTCGGCGACTGAATATTTTTAAGCTTACGCTGAATTTGCCTTGTCCTTACTCCGACAAGCTTATCAAGCTCCTTGTTTGCCTGATCAAGACGTTGCTGGGTCTGAACAAGTACATCGTTGAACTTATCAAACTCCTGCTTTACTCCGCCTAAAACCTCCCAGACCTCTGCACTGCGTTTCTGAACGGCAAGTGTTTTAAATCCCATTTGCAGAGAATTGAGCAGAGCCGCCATTGTGCTTGGTCCCGCAATATTTACCTTGTAATCACGCTGTAATACTTCAACCAGACCACGGTTGACAACCTCGCTGTAAAGTCCTTCAAAGGGTAAAAACATAATTGCAAATTCAGTTGTGTTAGGCGGGTCAATGTACTTATCGTGAATATCTTTTGCTTCGCTTTTGATTGTCGTAACAAGAAATTTCGCAGATGCGTCTATTTCGTCTTTATCGCCTTTTTCAATAGCGTCACGCAGGTTTGCATAAGTATCTCCCGGAAATTTAGAGTCAATAGGCAAATAGACAACGCTGTCATCGTCTGCCGGCAGTTTGATTGCAAATTCAACTACGTTTTTCGAGCCTTTCTTTGTAGCAATGTTTTCCTCATACTGTTCGGGTGAAAGTATTTCAGACAAAATGCTTTTAAGTTGGATCTCACCGAGAATACCTCTTGTCTTGACATTTGACAGGACTTTTTTCAAATCACCGACGCCGACAGCGAGGTTCTGCATTTCGCCCAGCCCCTTGTACACCTGTTCAAGCCGTTCGTTGACAAGTGAAAAAGATTTATTCATCTTCTCCTCAAGCGTTTTCTGCAACTTTTCGTCAACAGTTTCTCTCATTTTTTCAAGCTGACGGTTGTTATCATTTTGTAGATATTCAAGCCTTTTCTCAACTGAAAGCCTGATGTTTTCAAGCTTTTGTTCATTTTCAAGAGAAAACGTTTTAATTCTCTCCTCAAGCTGTGACATCTTTTCAGTCTGATTTCCGGAAATCATATCGCCCATATTCTTAACGGTGCTTTGTATCTGTGTGGAAAGCTCCTGCCGTTGCGTGCTCATTTGACTGCCGATTTCATTTCGAACTATATTTGTGATTTCGTCTGTGCTCGCCTGTGTTCCTTTATTGCTTTTTTTAAGAATTACAATAATGCTTATGATGCTGATAATCAACACAGAAGTACACAAAATGATTAAAAGAATTTCAGTTAATTCCATATTTTACTCCTCAATAAATAATATATTATTATCATATCATCGGAGTAATTTTCTGTCAACTAATCGGAGTAGTTTTGTCAGCCTTAAAAAACGGTTTCCACACGCTTTGTGCAGTTGTCCGGCGAATAAATGAACCTGTCAATGTGATTTTCCGTAAAATAATACTGTGGCTTTTGCGGATTGTATTTGTAGTCAAAGGTATCTATAATAATCAGCTTAATTTTCATTTTTTCGGGAATAATACTTTTTATGTAGACGCTCGCTTGTTGTCCTGCTTTTACGCCTTCCTTACATTCAGCCAGACCTGCAAGGTTAGGAGAAAGCTCAACGAATGCCCCGTAGTTTTCAACGCTCCGTACAATTCCCGAAACAGTTTCACCTGGGGAGAAATTGGCGGCGTTTTCTTTCCAAGTGCCGAGAAGCTCCTTGTGACTTAAGCTAATTCGTCCGTTCTCAATCGACTTGATTATTGCCTTTATATCCATACCTACGGCAAAGCGTTCTCTCGGATGTTCAATGCGTGAAACGGAAATTGTGTCAATAGGCATAAGCGCAACGATTCCGCAGCCGATGTCTGCAAACGCACCGAAATTTTCAAGGTGAGTGATTCTTGCATTTACAACATCTCCGCATACAAGCTTTGAAATGTAGTTGTCAAGGCATTGCTTTTGTGCCGCTTCTCTGGATAATATTGCACATTTTTTGCCGTACTCGTCTTTATCAAAGCCTTTTACGATAAAGCAAACAGGGCGATTAACCCTTGAAATAACGGCAATGTCACGCACTGTACCCTCACGTATGCCGATTGCACCGTCCTCTCGTGGAATAATTCCTTTCATAGAGCCGAGATTGACAATAAGGTTGTGGTTTGAATCGCACATAAAAGCCTTTGCCTCAAGTATTTTTCTGTCGCACATAGCTTCATAAAGAAGCTGCGGCGAATGAATAATATTTATGTTCTCCTGTTCGGAAATAAGTTTTCCCTCGGGTAAATATTCTGACATTTTAAAACCTCCGTAATATTTGGTTACAAATAAACATATGTAAAAACGGAGTAACTTATTACTTTGTAATCAAAATACCACACAAACCTTGCAAAATTTGCGTAAACTTGCAATTTTTCAGCATATATGTTAAAATAAACTTGTGTGTTTTAGAATAAATCCGGAAAGGAAACAGAATATGAATACGAATAAGTTAAGAAGGCTTTCAAGCGTTGCTTTATGCGCTTTGATTTGCATTTCTGCGGCTATTTCGTTTTCAGGATGTGAAAACGGAAAAACACAGTCTGCAACCTCTGATGAAGTTGCAACAACATCGCAGGTGCCTGCAAGTACTGCTGATGAAGCAACGGCAGTAGGTGCACTCGAAAGCCTTGGAATTGACGCATCCACACTGGGAATTGAACCTAACATTCTCCATGATACTGAAAATCCGGTTGGCTTTCAGCTCGAAATGCCGAACGAGGGTGACACTATTGCAGTAGTTCATACAACGCTTGGCGATTTTACAATGAGATTTTTCCCTGAACAGGCTCCCAAGACTGTTACGAATTTCATTAACCTCGCAAAAGAAGGAAAGTACAACAACACAACTTTTCACAGGGTTGTAAGGGACTTTATCGTGCAGGGCGGTCATTGCGGAAATGATGAAAATGCTCCCAATGGAACAAGCTCCTACGGTACGGAGTTTGAAGATGAGTTCTGTGACAAGCTGTTTAACGTAAGAGGAGCCGTTTCAATGGCTAATTCTGCACAGGATACAAACGGAAGTCAGTTTTTTATAAACCAGACGAGTGCCGAGGCGTACAAAAACAATGGCGGTTGGGCAAAGCTTGAAAGCAATTGGGAAAATATCAAAACGCAGCTTTTAAACTACAAGGATTCAAACCTTCTTTCTGCATTTATTCAGAAAAATGGAAACAATTGTTATGATACTGACATAGTGCCCGAGGAAGTTCAATCGCTTTACGAAGCAAACGGAGGAAATCCGTATCTTGACGGTGCATACAATGCAGTTGACAGAGGCCATACTGTTTTTGCACAGATAATTGACGGAATGGATGTTGTTGACAAGATTGCTGTAGTCGAGGTTGATGATGACGACAAGCCTGTTGAAAACGTGGTTATCAAGTCTATTGACATTACAACATACTCACCACAGGCAACACAGACGACCTTACAGAACACAGGCACAACATCAGCTGAGTAATATAAATAATACAATTATTTGCAGTTTCAGGAGTGTTTGTCAATGAGCGATTTACCTATTGTTGCGATTATGTATGACTTTGACCGAACGCTGTGTACCAAGGATATGCAGGATTACAGCTTTATTCCGAGTCTGGGAATGACCGAGAGCGAGTTCTGGCAGTATTCCAACTCACTCGGACAGCGTGAGCATATGGATTCCATTCTTGCCTATATGTATGCAATGGTCAAAATTTCGAAGGACAAAAACATTCCGCTTTTGCGTCAGAACCTTGTTGATATGGGTAAGAACGTTGAGCTTTTCAAAGGCGTTGAGGGCTGGTTTGACCGCATCACCGAATTTGGCATAGCTAACGGTATGCAGATTGAGCATTATGTTATTTCATCGGGAATGAAAGAAATTATTGAAGGGACACCGATAAGTAAATGCTTTAAAAGTATTTTTGCCTGCGAGTTTCTTTATGACGAAAACGGCAACGGCGTGTGGCCGAAAACCGACGTAAACTATACCAACAAAACACAGTTTGTCTATAGAATCAACAAGGGTGTGCTTGACGTTGCAAACGATAATGACCTCAACCGCTCAATGCCCGACGACAGCAAGCGAGTGCCGTTTTGCAATATGATTTACATAGGCGACGGACTTTCTGACGTTCCGTGTATGAAGATGATGAAGGCATACGGCGGTTACTCAATTGCCGTTTATCAGAATAAGGACAGCAAGGTTGAGGATTTGCTGAAAAAGGGCAGAGTAGACTATATTTATCCTGCCGATTACAGCGAAAATACGGGACTTGACATAACCGTCAAGAATATAATCAGAAAAATGTCAATTTCCGAAACGCTGTATGATGAATACACAAAGCAGAAAAGCTTGCTGTAATTAATTCGTAATTCGGAATGCGTAATTAGGAATTAATGGTCGCTGCGCTCCGAATTTGTAACAGTGCGTGTTGTTTGGAAAGGTTTGTTTTTTGAATTTGTGTTGCTATATAGGTAACGTTTTTTGTGAGCGACGAGGGCGTCGCTCGCTACGGTTTTACACAAATGTTTTAGTTACAGACGTAGGGACACGGCGTGCCGTGTCCGCAGTAAATATGAAACTTTACCGATTATATCAACATTATAGTAACAAACAAACCTTTCCGTAGGGGACGGCTTCCTAGACGTCCCATTCACAAAAATTGCAATGCAATTTTTGTGTGGACACGGCACGCCGTGTCCCTGCGTCAACGTTAGTTATAACTCCACACTTAAATTATAATTTATCGCATATCATTTTGTAAAAAACAAAAACTGACTTCGAAATTCCGAAGTCAGTTTTTTAATGTGCTTTTTGAGTAAATCAGGATAATCAGATTTTATTTGCAAGTGCTCTTTCAAGCCAGATGTCAGCAATATCCATAGCAAGGAACATACCCTTTTTCTCGCTTGATTTCACAAGCTGTTTTCTGGGTGAAAGATAGGGGTCTGTAGCCATAAGCTGAACTGTTACCTTATCGGGAAGCTCTTTGCCGTTGACCTCTTTTTTTGTCTTAATCTGCATCCTTATAACATACGGCTCTTCCATATTGCCGTAGTAAATCTCATCTCCGCAGCGCACAAGCGGTCTGCCCTTGTAGGTAGGAAATTCCTGCGCCTGTTTCTTGGTATCTGCCACAAGGCATCATCCTTTCTTAAACATTGAGGTATGACTTCACCAGTGCTTCAAGTAAGTCGTCACGGTCGATTTTGCTAATAATATTACGAGCATTGTTATACGTTGTAATATAAGTAGGGTCCTCGCTCAGAATATAGCCTACAATCTGGTTAATCGGATTGTAACCCTTTTGCCTGAGTGCGTCATAAACGATAGTAAGGCTTGCCTTAATCTGGTCATCCTTTTCCTCGCCGAGTGAAAAAATCATTGTCTTATCCAACATACTGAAACACCTCCTATTTGATTATTATAATATATTCCAAAACAAATTTCAAGCATTTTTAATAAAAAGAAAATAAAGTACAGTTTTATTTTTGGAAAAAGAACAAGGGGCGTTTTACCGTCCCTTGTTTGTCACTTTTAATTTATAGAAAACTGCTCTGTTTGAGATGTTTAAGCGTTTCTCAACTTTACTCCGAGCTTTTCAAGATTTGCAATAACTTTGTCGATAATCTCCTGAACCTCGTTTGAGGAGAGTGTTCTCTCATTTGATGAGAACTCAAATCTTACGGTTATGCTGTGAACGGTTTCTGTGTCGTAGGTGTCAACAATCTTTGTATTCTTAAGAATTGCGCCGCCCTCGTTTTTCCAGCTCTCTTCAAGGTCGGAGTAGAATACACTGCTCGGTATTTCAAGGCTTATGTCGTAATCAATCGGCGGGAATTTTGACGGTTCTTCGTAAACGATAGCCGCATTTTCAGCCTCGGTGAACTCGCTCATATCAATCTCGGCAAATACAATGCCGGCTTTTTTGTCAATCTTCTTGCCTACAACAGGGTGAACAATTCCGATTGTTCCGATTTCCTTGTCGCCAATCATAACAGCGTTTAGGTTTACGGGGTGCTCATAGCTGTGCTTTGGTTCTGCCTTTTTGAATGAAAGAGTTTCGTGCTTGAGGTCGCTTGTGATGACTGCGAGCATATCTCTCAACTCAAAGTAGAGCGTCTTAACGTCCTTTGTTTTGCTGAAAAGTGTAACAGCAAGCTTTTTGCTTTCAACGCAGAGGTTGTTTTCGTCAACGCCGTTTACAACACGTCCGATTTCAAAGATTCCGAAGTCGGGAGCGTAGGATGCGTTTGTCTTAACCTGACAAAGCTGTGTGGGAATGATTGAATTTCTGATTGTTTCAATGTTGGGGTTTGTTGCGTTTGCAAGCTTAACATTATTCTCCACAGGAATATTAAGTGCTTTCAGCTCATCATTATACGCCCATACATACGAATGAAGCTCGTGAAGATTGTATTTCTTAACAAGAATGTCCTTGATTTTGTCCTCGTTGCTCTTAACAGCGTCAACTCTGACGGGGTAGAGGGGAGAACGAGTGGTGTTGATTTCAAAATTATCGTAACCGTAAATTCTTGTGATTTCCTCAATGATGTCAGCCTTGAGCGTAACGTCCTTTGTGGCTCTCCACGACGGAACAACAACCGTGAAATTGTCGTCGTCAAGCGTTACCATAAAACCGAGTCTTGTGAGTGTTTTAACAGATCGGAAGAGCGTCGTGTAGGGAAAGAGTGTAGATCTCGGTGGT
>CAMKNF010000058.1 GCA_946414115.1 uncultured Ruminococcus sp.
AAATGCATTTTTAAAAAACGAAGATACAAGCAAGGTGAGCGTGGATACGGCAAGAAAAATATTAGCGTTCGTTAATAACTATTAAATATGAAATTTGCAGAAAATTATAAGAAAAAGAATAATTTAGAAGAAAATTAGAAGAAATATGCGAATAATATTTAAAATTAGAAGAAAATTATTAAAACTATGCGAAAATCTTTAGAAATTCTCTTGAAAATTCTTATAAATTCAGTATAATGAAATCAGGAGGAATTTTTATGCTCGAAAGCGAATTGATAAAATTAATTGAAGATATACAGCTAAAAAAGACTGAAAGTAATTACATTGAAGTAAAATCGGCTCGGAACGGTTGCCCTAAAATTTTCGATACTCTGTCGTCATTTTCTAATCAGCAAAACGGCGGAACTATCATTTTCGGTGTTGATGAAAATGATGATTACAATGTCTGCGGAGTTTATGACGCAGCCGATTTGCAGAAGAAAATAATGGAGCAAAGTCTGCAAATGGAGCCTGTCGTTAGACCTCTGTGCACGGTTGCGGTAGTTGACGGAAAAACCGTGGTGAGTGCGGAAATTCAGGAAATGGATAATTTTCAGAAGCCCTGTTTTTATAAAGGCGCAGGCAGATTAAGAGGCTCTTATGTGCGTGTTGCAGACGGCGACAGACTTATGACCGAGTACGAGGTTTACAGCTATGAAGCGTTCAAGCAGGATATACACGACGAGCTCAGAACTAATGACAGAGCAGAAATGACTGACATAAATACCGACGAATATCAGCTATATCTTCTTGAATTGAAGAAAAACAAGCCGCATCTTGCCAAGCTTGAAGAAAAAGAAATCAACCGCTTGCAGGGCTTTGTTGTTGACAATAAGCCTACCGTTGCCGCTCTGATGCTTTTCTCGGTTTATCCGCAGGCTTACTTTCCGCAGCTCTGTATTACAGCCGTGTCCGTTCCGGGAAAAGAGATGAGTGCGACAGGAAGCGTCGGCGAGAGATTTATTGACAACAAGAGAATTGAAGGTTCGATAACGCAGATGCTCAACGACGCTTTAATTTTTGTCAGAAAAAATATGAAGGTGAAAACGATAATTGACTCTGAAACAGGAATGAGAAACGACAGGACGGAGTATCCCGTTATCGCAGTCAGAGAGCTTGTGCTCAATGCTCTTATTCACCGTGATTACAGCATACACACCGAGTCGGCACCGATTACTATTACGATGTATTCCGACAGAATGGAAATTGAAAATCCAGGTGGCTTGTACGGCAGAATGACTTTAGATAGTTTAGGCTTTGTTTCTGCCGACACCAGAAATCCGTATATAGCAGGCGCGCTTGAGATTATGGGCGAAACCGAGAACCGTTACAGCGGCATTCCGACTATAAGAAGTGCGATGAAAAATGCAGGACTGCCACAGCCTGTTTTTGTAAACAACCGAGGTGTATTCAAGGCTATACTTTACAATGAAATTGTAAGTGAAAAAGGAAACAGCGACATTGAAAGTCGGATTCTCGATTTTTGCAGTGTGCCGAGAAGCCGCAAGGAGCTTGAGGAGAAATTCAAGGAAGAAATAACAATAGCCTACCTTATGAGCAAGCATATGAAACCCTTGATAGCCGAAAATAAAATTGCACTGACAAAGCCCGAATCACCAAAAAGTAAGGATCAGAAATACTTTACAATAAAATAATTTTCAGTTTTATTCCTGATGAAACCAAGGATTACTGTTTCTATTCTGACTCAAGTATAGATTCCTATGTAACCCTTTACGATTCAAAAATGACACAAATTGGCAGTAATGACGATGGCGGAGACGGTTTTGCCGACATGTACAGAGCAGGGCTATGACCTACATAAATGTACCGTATGCGAAGAAGAATACACGGACAATTATGTAGATTCCCTCAATCAGGAACATCAGTATATGGCAAGGATAGTCCTGATAAAAATAGAAATCATAAGTACTGTAGATGAAGATGAATATCAGAATGTAACTTAGAAAGATTTTTTAATAATATTAATTCACTTTGTGTTATTCCCGAAAACAAAAAAATATTTACTTTTCGGGAATAGATGCTATAATGTAAGTGAGGTGATACTATGAGTTTTCTAAAAAGAAACCGGTATTTAAATCAGTTAATCGAACTAAATAACACACCGGATATAAAAGTTATTACCGGAATCAGAAGAGCAGGTAAGTCTGTATTGATTGATGAATATGCTTCTTACCTTAGTGAAACCGAGGATAACCTTAATCTTGTAGTTATAAAACTACAGGATTTGGATTTTGAAGAATTATTAGATTATCATAAACTAAATAAATATATTTTAGAACATCACATTGAAGGTAAACATAATGTGTTGATTATTGATGAAGTTCAGCTTTGCGAAAACTTTGAAAGAGTCATAAACAGTATTCATTCAAAAAGAATATATGATATTTATATTACAGGTTCAAATGCATTTTTGTTAAGCTCAGATTTAGCAACACTTTTTACCGGAAGAACTATGGAAGTTAAGGTTTATCCTTTTTCGTTTGCAGAGTATTTAGAATACAATACTCCTGATAAAAATGTTAATGACGCATTTGATGATTATGTCAGAATTGGCGGAATGTCAGGTTCATATGAATACACTTACGAAAAGCAAAAGTACGATTACATCAAAGATGTTTATGATACTATACTATTGAGAGATTTGGTCGGCAAATATGGAATAAGGAATAAAACAGAGCTGTTGCAAATATCCGAGTTTATGATGGACAACATCTCCAATATTTCATCGCCGCAAAAGATTTGTGATACTCTCAATAATAACAATAGTGAAATCACCCGAAAAACTGTTGCCAAATATATTGAATACCTTGAAAGAGCTTTTTTGTTCTATGAGGCAAAAAGATATGATCTGAAAGGGAAAAAATATCTTGAGAATAATAAAAAGTATTATTTGTGTGATATAGGATTCAGATATGCTGTTAACGGTACTCGAAATATGGATTTTGGCAGAGTATATGAAAACTTAGTATATCTTGAATTATTACGAAGAGGTTATACTGTTTATGTCGGCAAGCTGTATCAAAAAGAAATTGACTTTGTAGCGCAAAAACAAAATGAAAAGATATATATTCAGGTTAGCGATAATATAAGTGATGGAAATACTTTTAAAAGAGAATATACCCCTTTGCTTTCAATAAAAGATGCCTATCCTAAAATGATTATAGCACGAACAAGACATGAGGAATATGATTATCAAGGAATAAAAGTTTGTGATTTAGCACATTGGCTGATAAACAGCAAAGCTCAAATCTGATACACAGTAATCAAATATTAAAAATCAGACCATAGGTTGTTAATCAAAGAAATCAAAACCTTGCTGCACTCCCTGAAAATGAAAAAGTTTTAGTTTTTTGCTTGCCATTTATTTGCCATTTATTTGCCATTTATTTGCCATTTATTTTCACCGTAAATGGCAGGAATTTGCTTTGAATTACAAAGTGCAAGTACGCAGAAAGCCGCATAAAAACTGACTTATCGTCACTTGCAAAAATATATGAAATCTTAGATTTGGCACTCATAACCCGAAGGTCGTCGGTTCAAATCCGGCTCCCGCAACCAATCAGACGGTTTTTCGAAACCGTCTTTATTTTTTGCCTAATTTTCTTAAAATGCCTAAAAATGGCTTAAACACTGGCTAAATTAATCTTGCCAAGATAAAATTAGATTAAGTTGAGTTAAGTTAAAAAAATGTAAATTACAGTCAAAATTACTGTCAATGCAGTCAAATTTGCTGTCAATTCACAGGCTAAAAAATTTTATTTCACTCTTATTACACTCTAAAGCACACATAAGAAATTTTATCTTATATTTTCAGGTTTTAAATTATTCGAGGTGTTGAAAAATGTACGACTACGACAAAGAGCTTGAAAAAATTGCAAAGCGTGCTTCTGCTTTGCGAAAGCAAAAAGCAAACGCAATAAAGCGAGAAAATGAGCAGATAGGGAGAATTGCCAAAGAAGTATTCGGCGATGTTTTCCCTGATGAGCTTTGCGATGTAAAAGCATTTTTTGAAGTCCTTTCAAAAAATGCTGACAAGAACGAATGGAACGCTTTTCGTTCTTGATTGCTCACAACTTGTTTGTGAGCGGTCGCATAAAATGAATTGCATTTTATGCGGAAAAGCCCCGCAGGGCACAATCACATTTGACGCTTGTGTCAAATGTAGTATTGTGCTTACATTGACAGCTACGCTATCAATGTAAGGGGGCGGATAATCCATATTAATTTTAATATTGAAAGGTGGAATAGTTTATGACAAAAGGCAGTTTTTGCATAAGCGCTACGCAAGATAGTATAGCACTAGAGCACGACAACAGGGATTATAATCCCCAAAATGCCGATAAATCATTGCGTAGCAGGAATATAACAATAAAATCAACGGAAGATTATAAATCGGCGTACAATGATTTATTTCGTGATTCCGTTATTGCACATAACACAAAGCAAAAGCGAAATGACAGAAAGAAATCGTTTGATTATTATTCAGAGATAGAAAACGGCAAGGGAAAAGAAAAGCCGTTATACGAGTATGTAATACAAATCGGAAATAGTGATGACCTCGGTGTAACCGATAAAGATTTTGACTATGACAAATGGGTTGACCTAAAGAAGAATTTTAAGTTTAAAACAGCTTCAAAATATGTCAACGAACATCTGAACAAAGACCCAAGGCGTGAAGAACTCAAAAGAATACTTACTGATGTAATGTCGGGACTGGAAGAAAAATATCCTAAATTTCATTTCTTCACAATTCAGGCACACGACGACGAACCGGGCGGTACTCTCCACTATCACATTGCATTTTCGCCAATAGCAGACGGATATATCAACGGAATGCCTGTACGTAATTCTTTAACAAAGGCACTTTCGCAAATGGGGTTTAAGACCGATAAAGAGGGATATGCAATTCAGAAATGGCAGAACGATTTGAAGAACTCGATTGAAAATGCTATGGTGCAGGCTGGATATGAAAGACAGTATATGAATAACACCGAAAAACATCTGTCTGTATTTCAATTCAAGCTGAAAACGGAGAATGAAAAACTTTCATCTGAAAATTCTGCTCTTGAAAGTGATAATAAGCTATTGCAGGAAAAATACGAAAGTCTTTTATCCGAATCGCAATCCCTATTATCCGTTGTGAATATGGTTTCAAAGAGAAAGTCGGAAATTGAACAGCGAGAAGAAAAATTAAACGAGCGTGAACGCTCTCTTGATAAGCTTGAAAGCAAGCTGAAAGATTTTGCAGACGAGCTAAACGAGAAAGAAGAAAATCTCAATAAACTAAAACATTCCCTTAATGCGCTTAAAGAGGAATTGCAGGAAAAACGGCACAAAACGAGCGGAAAACCGAGCAATCAGAACAGGCGTAATTTTCAGTCAAAACCGACTGTTGCTGATAAACCTAAATCGGGTAAAGCTGTTCGTAGAATTCCCGATATAAGCAATATTGAGGGAAGTCAGAATGATTTTGAAATAGGATATTGAAAGCAGGCTGTCGTAAATTGAAGTTACGGCAGCCTGTTTTTTATTAATATATTAAGTTTTAAAATCTAAAGATTAACCTATGGATATAGTATTATGTACCTATGCAGAAGTATTTTTATTGGACATATTTTTATTTGTGTTATTTTTTGATTTATCGCTAAACAGCAAATTAAAATTAGTAAATCTTTTTAGAGAGTTGGAATCAGCCTTAATAAATTCCCATGACTCGTTGTAATTGCTGTTTATGGAATAATTTCCTTCAGAAAAGAATTGGATAAAACCATCCGTATCATTCTCATATTTCTTTGCAAAATTGATAGCTTTATCGACTTTTTCATTATCGTTAAGATTGCTATTATCATGCAAAACATGGTCCATATTTGAAGAAAAGAAGTACACGCTGTATGGTATAGTTTTCCAAACATATGGCAATTTTATAAGTATATTTAAAATTGCTGCTTTTTCCTTGTTTCGCTCAATAATATCTTGAACATTTTTGCATTTTATAGTATCAGAGCCATAGTATACTTTATCAACTTCATCAAAAACTACCTTGCTGTCATCAATAAATACTCCGTCTGTATCTACTAATTGTACAACTTCAAAAAAATCGCTTGGTTTAACTCCGGAGGAGGAAAAATAGTTTTTTATTTGTTCTACAATTTTCTTTTTAATATTCTGTGGTGTAGTTGAATTGTCAGAAGTTATGTCACCATCTGCCACATGAACAGAAACTTGATTTAAATCAAATATTTTTTCGAGAGCATTATAAATAGCTGCACTGTCTGCTGCTCCTTCTACAATAAAAAATAAAATTTTCTTACGACTCAACTGAATCACCAGCCTTACAAAATGCCAAAGCAATAGCACCATTGTTGGTTTCTTCATACAATTCCTCTTTTTGCCCCCCAAGTAATATTTCATGGAAGTAAAAGTCTCTAAGATTGTTATTTTTAGCTACATAAGACATTTTTACATAGCGATTTTCTTCATTTGTTGTTGTGAAGTAAACAAATTTCTTATCCATTGTTTCAAGAGCACGCAGATTATGAGAAGTAAATATCAGTTGACCTTTTGCGTGTTTACTTATTATTCGAAGAAGTTCGCCTAACAGATATTCAAAAATTCCTGAATCAAGTTCATCAATAGCAACGGTTGTAGAAGGGTTGTTATACATAACAATTAAAAGCTGAAGTATTGATACAAGCTTTTTTATTCCTTCAGATTCATTTGCCATTGATATTTTTTTCCCATTTCTGTTAGAATAAAGTTGTACTTGAACAAACTCGTTGCCATCAGCAGCATATTGAGTACCAACTATTTCAAGATGAACAGTCAGATTTGGTATTATCGTTACAAGAACAGTATTCATACTGTTGATTGCACGACTAACTAAATCATAGGCTTCCTTAGGAATATCACTAACAGAAGTTAAGTTTATTGCAATATTACCAACCGACATGTGATTATTATCTTCAAATTTAAATACAAATGGTAATGCAGCGTTGAGATTAATTAACCCAATGTTTTTTGTTCCAAATACAAAAAGATTTCCGTTCGCAAAACGAACAAGGTGCTCGATAATTATTAAAGAAGCATCTTTTTTATCGCTATTTCTATAATCGTCTCTGAATTCCTTTAATGTTTCAATACAGAAAATAAAAGATTTTGAACTGTCATGACTGATTTTTTTGCTTATTAGAAGATTATTTTGTGAAACCTTTGAATTATTTGTTAAAGATACAAATTTTGTGTTAGGTAAAAATGTAGATTCAGATTCTGAATAATAATCATAGTCAATTATTGGCTTCATTGGCGTTTTAACTTTTTTGTCTAAATTAACATAGGAAGCAGATAATACTTCTTTAGAAACAGCTAATTTAGGAATCTTTTTATTCTGTTCTAATGAAGTTAATGTGTTTTCAATAGTTTCATAATATTTTTCAAGTTGCACAAAGTATTTTACAGAGTATTTCTGAACTTTGTTATCAGAAATAACAAATTCTGCGCAAATCTCGCTATTCTTGCTATCAACAGAAATCATATCAATAAGGCTTGATGGTAAAGATTGACCCATTAAAAGAAATTTAATGATTTCTATAACTTGAACTAATGTCGTTTTTCCTGAACCATTTTGTCCATATATTCCCAAAATGCTGGGCTTAAATGTGAAATCAGTATTATCTGTTTTTACAAAATCAACGGTGCCTTTTTTTACATTTTTAAAATTCGTCAATGTAATTTTTTCGAATCTGACATTTAAAAAATTAGACATATTGCATACCTCCTTAATTTAATTATATCACACATGTAGAAATAGTCAATACGAGAATAGATAAATCATACATTTTGTACGATTTATCTATTCTAACTTTGTAAAAAACTTATACGGTTTGATTTTAAAATACAAATAGAAAAGAATATTGATAAATGTGCCAAATTAAGTTAATAGAAAAATCAATATTGGCAAAGAACTTTTTATATTATTCTCAATAATACTTTATGTAAATAATTATTTTTTATTCTAATATATCAGACTTTTTATTTTCTTATTTGTTTCTTCTATAACATAAAAATTGGTTGTAACATATATACTGTGATTTTAGCTGTGTAATGCAAGCTCTCTTTCTTGTTTTGCTGTATATTGTTGAGAACCGAACATATCACGTATTTCATCAAGCGTTAATTCTCGCTTGCTCTTTTTTCTGTAAGGCTCTGTATGATAATACCAAGCCTGTTTTTTATGAGCATATCGGAATTTTAAGTTTTTTAAGATTTCTTTGTGTTCTCTTGTATTGCCCGATACCCATATCCAAGAACCGCAGATTTCGACTTCAATGTCATTTAGGCTTGTAAGCACATTTATAATATTTATAAATTCCTGTGGGGTTTCTGTTGTTTCTTTGGTGTAGGTTTCGCCGCTTGAATTTGTATGCACATTTTTAAGGCGTTCCCAAATTGTTTCATATTCGCTTTGCATAACCTTAAATTCTTACGTATCACCGCCCAAATCGGGGTGAAGCTGTTTAGCTAATCTTCTGTATTCTTTTTTGAGTTCCTCGGCTGTTTTGCAGTTTGTAAAGTATTTCATATTCGTTTGCTCCTTTGTTAATTTAAAATTTTGAATATTCGGTAATTTGAATTGGTGGGCTTTCGAAAGTCCGATTTTAAGTTGTCACGCTATTTTTCGCTCCTTTCTGAATTTAGGAATATTAGTCTAATCGTCATCGTATGGGCTTTTATAGCTCAAAAAAATGTAGTGAAAATCACTCTGTCAAGTAGCAAGTGAAATGAGTCGCCGTCAGGGCAATACTTGCAAGAGTGATTGAACGGAATAAAATTGAGCAATTAAAAGCCTGCGGTGACGATTTGAATATTCAAAATCAGGTCAGAGAAATGAGCGTGACACTTAAAAAATCGGACACAAAAATAAAACCGTCGGTACAAAACATACCGACGGTAAAAACGACGCAAGAGCAATTTATTTGCCCTTGGCTTGCCCTGTATTCAATTTTCATTGTGATTTAATATAAGAATATCCAAAAAGGTAAAATCGGCTGAAACAGGCGTTTAAAGCCTGTTCTTTCGAATAACATTGATTGTATGCCGTAAAAGGTCAATTTCATCATCTGTAAGGTCGCTGACATCTAAATATTTTTGCTTATCTTCAATTCCCAACAGATAATCTGTTGTAACGTGAAATACCTTTGCAATTTTAATTAATATTTCAGGAGAGGGATTGCGTTCTGAAAGCTCGTAATAGCTGACTGTCGCTTTTGTAATCCATAGCTTGTCAGCTAATTGTTTTTGTGAAAGTCCTGCATTCAGCCGTAATTCTTTAAGTCTGTTTCCAAAGTCAACCATAGTTTACCTCCGCACAACTGTTATTTTACCAATTTAGCATACAAATAGTGTTGACAAAGTATATAAATATAGTTGACTATAAAATAATTTTGTGATAGTATGAAAATATGAAATGTACTTAATTGCATTTATTTTCTTTTAAATATTGCAAAATATATGCAGAATGATATAATATAACTATAAATAGACGTAAAATATCTTTTATTATACTATTACTTAAAAATAACAGGAGGTAAGGAAAATGAAACAAACATTGAAAATCAAAATCGCAAGCACAGTGCTTTCTCTTGCGTTTGCAACATCAATCATTCCCATTTGTTCAGCATCAGCCGCTGAAACACAGAAAACCATACTCGGTGACGCAAATGGTGACGGTACAATATCTATCCTTGACGCAACAGAGGTTCAGAAACTCATTGTGAATGAAAAAAGTATGACTGACACACAGGAACTCACAACAGACGTAAACGAAGACGGTACGACATCCATCACAGATGCAACCGCAATTCAGAAATACATTGTCGGTGACTTAAAAGATAACATCGGCAAAACTTGGTCTGACGCAATCACCGAGACTGTAACCCATCCTGCTGAGACAGCAAAGACAACAAAATTAAGATACGCATATCTTGTTGTAAACGTATGTAATGTATGTGATACACCATTTATAAACCCTGACGGAACAACATACCCGCCCGGAGACCACAATGCAGAAACAGGTCACGGCGGTTACAGAACACAGTATGACTGGTACTATGTAGATGATAACAATATCTACCACGACCTTGATGATGACGGTCACGTTCCGCACAAAATTGCAAACACAGAATATGAAAACGAAAAGAACGTATTTGACCCTGAGTTTGACCCATACTGGGGTTGGGTAGCAATTGATGCATACAACAGCACTCACGATGACCAGTACAGCAAAACATCAACAATTTGGTCATATTGCCACGACTGTAACGCTGACGGGACATCCATCTATGATGAAAATGGTAATGTAACAAATTACAAAAATGATGGTCAGTTCAAAATTACACAACCCGTGGAGATTACAATCTACCCT
>CAMKNF010000059.1 GCA_946414115.1 uncultured Ruminococcus sp.
CGATAACGTTTTGATAAATGTTTTGCAAAAATAGTAATAATATCTATTATTGGCATGATAGTCGGCTCGGAACAGCAGTCGGAGGAGCTTGTATCATATCTGCTCAAGGAGTTCGAAGAAAATCCGGAAAAGATATGGGAGAGCAACATTTTCGGCAAGTCGGTTCACGAGCTTGTAAACGAAGGTCTGCACAACAAGCTTTCCAGAATGCCGTCAGACGCCCGCAGAAGAATAGGGGAAACTATTGAAAAAATCATCAATGACGGCTGTAACGGACTTATCTGCATAATTCTGTAACAGAATAAAATAAAAGTGCTGCTGCAAAATAAACTGCAACAGCACTTTTTATATGTATCTAATTTAATTACAGAATATCAATATGCTCGCCGTTGAGAGCCTTGTTCATACTTCTTACGGCGCAGAATTTACCGCACATTGAGCAGGTGTCATCGTGCTCGGGCTTTCTGTCGTCACGAATTTTCTTGGCTGTTTCGGGGTCAATTGCACATTCCCATTGTGCTTCCCAGTCAAGCTTTCTTCTTGCGTCAGCCATTTTATCGTCAATCTCTCTTGCTCCTCTTACGCCCTTTGCAATGTCAGCGGCATGAGCGGCAATCTTTGATGCGATAATTCCCTGTTTAACGTCCTCAACATTCGGCAACGCAAGATGCTCGGCAGGAGTAACGTAGCAAAGGAAAGCCGCACCCGAAGCCGCCGCAATTGCTCCGCCGATAGCAGAAGTAATGTGGTCGTAACCGGGAGCAATGTCGGTAACAAGCGGTCCGAGAACGTAGAACGGCGCACCGTTGCAGATTGTATTCTGAATCTTCATATTTGCCGCAATCTGATCCATAGGCATATGTCCCGGACCCTCAACCATAACCTGAACGTCCTTTGCCCAGGCACGTTTTGTAAGCTCTCCGAGTCTTACAAGCTCTTCAATCTGGCAAACGTCGCTTGCATCTGCAAGACAACCCGGACGGCAGGCGTCACCGAGCGAGATTGTAACGTCATATTCACGGCAGATGTCGAGAATTTCATCATAGTATTCATAGAACGGATTTTCGTTGCCCGTCATACACATCCACGCAAAAACAAGCGAGCCGCCACGTGAAACAATGTTCATCTTTCTCTTATGCTTTTTAATCTGCTCAATTGTCTTGCGAGTTATACCGCAGTGGAGCGTTACAAAGTCAACGCCGTCCTGTGCGTGAAGTCTTACTACGTCAATAAAATCCTGTGCAGTAAGCGTATCAAGGTCACGTTGGTAGTGAATAACGGAATCGTAAACGGGTACAGTACCAATCATTGCGGGACATTCGCTTGTCAGCTTTCTTCTGAAAGGAATTGTGTCACCGTGAGATGACAAGTCCATAATTGCATGTGCGCCCATATTAACGGCTTCCATAACCTTCTGCATTTCAATATTATAGTCCTTGCAGTCACGTGAAACACCGAGATTTACGTTGATTTTAGTACTTAACATTGAGCCAACGCCCTGCGGGTCAATGCATGTGTGAAGCTTGTTTGCGCAGATTACAACCTTTCCTTGTGCAACAAGCGGCATAAGCTCATCAACCATCATTCTCTCCTTTTTTGCAACGGCTTCAAGCTCCTTTGTTACAATTCCTTTTTTTGCGGCTTCCATTTGTGTAGCATATTCTCTCATTTTATCAGACCTTTCCTTTAATTATTTTATAGTTGTGGGCAAGAGGACCGCTTCCTTTTCCAAGGTCAAGTCCTGCACTTATTGCACCTGTCAGATATTCCTTTGCAAGCTTTACAGAGTTTTCAACGCTCTCTCCAAGGGCAAGGTAACTTGCAATTGCACTTGACAGTGTACAGCCTGTTCCGTGTGTATTCGGATTATTGATTCTTGTACTTTCAAACCATATTATATTTCCTTTGTGGAATAATACATCGTTTGAATCTTCAACGCTGTGTCCGCCCTTGCAAAGAACGGAACAACAGTATTTTTTACTGATTTTTCTGCATACAGTTTCCATATCGGCTCTTGTATGAATTTCCGTTTCACCGAGAATTTCAGCTTCGGGAATGTTTGGTGTTATTATGTCGGCAATGGGGAAGAGCAATTCTTTAAGAGAATTAACAGCTTCTTCTTTAATAAGTCTTGAACCGCTTGTTGAAACCATAACAGGGTCAATTACTATATTTTTTGCCTTGTATTTTTCTAAAGTATCCGCAATTACAGCAATCAGCTTTGAATCTGAGAGCATACCTGTTTTGACCGCATCGGGAAAAATATCAGTGAAAACGCAGTCAAGCTGTTTTTGTAAAAACTCGGGACTTACTTCAAAAATGTCTGCAACGCCGGTTGTGTTCTGTGCAGTAAGTGCAGTTATTGCGCTCATTCCGTACACTCCAAGGCAGCACATTGTTTTCAAGTCAGCCTGAATACCTGCCCCGCCGCTTGAATCACTCCCTGCAATCGTTAAAGCTGTTTTCATTTTGAGGTTATTTTTCATTTACAACCTCCTCGATTTTCTTTCTTAATTCTGATGTAGAATTATATATATCTTTCTCGGCAAAAATTCCGCTTACAACAGCAACACCTGAAATGCCTGTACCTTTAAGCTGTAAAACATTTTCCTTTGTGATACCGCCGATTGCAGTAACGGGAATTTTAACGCTTTCGCAAATTTGCTTTAAGGTTTCAAAGCTCATTTTAACAGCGTCGCTTTTTGTACTTGTGCCGAAAACTGCGCCGCTGCCAACATAGTCAGCACCTTCTTTTTCAGCTTTAACCGCCTGTTCTTTTGTTCTTGCTGTTGCGCCGATAATTTTATTTTTGCCAAGAATCTCTCTTGCTTTTGCTATGCTCATATCACCCTGACCGAGATGTACACCCTCTGCATTAACCGCTTTAGCAACTTCAACATCGTCATTGATAATAAGCGGAACGTTGTATTTTTGACAAAGTAAGTGTATTTTTTCGGCTTCTTTACAAAAAGAATTAAAATCAAGATTTTTTTCTCGCAGTTGAACAAGAGTTACACCGCCCTTTAAAGCAAGTTCAACATCTTCTTTAAGAGTTCTTCCGTTAAGCCAATGTCTGTCTGTGACAGCATAGAGCAAATATTCACTTCTGTCTGTTTTCATAGAAAAATTATCCTTTATCTTTTGTACAAGCTCCTGTGGATTGTCGTTTTTCATAAGTGCAGACATAACGCATACACCCGAAAAATTATTGCAATTTACATCTTTTAATTCTGAAACGGAATTATCGTTAATTCCACCGATTGCAAAAACGGGTATGTCAACAACTTTGCAAACATCTTCTAAAAATTCAGTACCACGTGGTGCAAGTCCTTTTTTACAGTCGGTTGAAAAAATATGACCGGCAATTATATAACCTGCTCCTGATTTTTCGGCAAGAACAGCATCTTCAACAGAGTGCACGGAAGTACCTATACATTCAAAATCATTGTTAAGATTTTTTTCTGTTATAAATTTTGAAAAAGGTAACTCAATATTTTTTATTCCAAGTCTTTTTGCAACATCAATAAAGTTATGAATTATCAGCTTTTTGTTGTATTTATCGCAGATTTCTTTTATCTTTTCAGCAAGTATGAAATATTCATCTTCCGATAAATCCTTTTCACGCAAAATAACTGCTTCAACATCACTTTTCGCAATCATTTCAATTGATTGCAAAAAATTATTGCTGTGCTGTCTTGCACTTACGCATATAACCTTAAACATAGATATAATCACTCATTACAGGCTGCATACCGTTTTTGCAAAGTGCGTCGTATACTTCCTTTACGTTTCGTCCGTCGGAGATTTCAAACTGTTCATCGCCTTTTTTCTCACCGTCACTGTGACCGCCTATTCCCACGTCAACACCTGCCGAGATTTTGGTAGCGGCAATCTGAACAATGTTGTCACGAAAACGCTGACATTCACGAGTTGAAATAGTGATGCTTGCAAACGGCATAAACAGTCTATATGCGCATATGACCTGCAAAAGTTGCGGTTCGTGCACATCCTTCGGATTGATTTTGTCATTGTTTATAATCGGTCTTAATCTCGGACACGAGAAAGCAATCTCGGCGTGAGGGTATTTCCTCTGAATAAGGTATGCGTGAATACCCGTTGCAAAGGCATCCTTTCTGAAATCCGAAAGACCGAGAAGTGCCGCAAAGCCAACGCCCCTCATTCCTCCCATAAGTGCACGTTCCTGTGTTTCAAGGCGATAGGGGAATACTCTTTTATGACCGGCAAGGTGCAATGTTTCGTATTTATCGGAATTATATGTTTCCTGAAAAACAGTGACGTAATCTGCACCGCATTTCTGAATATAGCTGTATTCATCACTATTCATCGGGTAAACCTCAAGACCGACAACCTTAAAATACTTTCTTGCAATCTTACACGCTTCTCCTATATATTCAACATCGCTCATCTTCTTGCTTTCGCCCGTCAGCAAAAGAACCTCCTGTAAGCCTGTTTTGGCAATTGCCTGCATTTCCTTTTCGATTTCTTCATAATTAAGCTTTGCACGGTGAATTTTGTTGTGACAGTTAAAGCCGCAGTAAATGCAGTAGTTTTCGCAGTAGTTGGAAATATAAAGCGGAGTGAACATATTGATTGAATTTCCGAAGTGCTTTCTGGTTTCAGCCTTTGCCTGCTGTGCAATTTCCTCTAAAAACGGCAAAGCGGCAGGGGAGAGCAGAGCCTTGAAATCTTCAATTGTTTTGGTATCGTGTTCAAGTGCTTGTAAAACATCATTTTCTGTGTACTTATCAGGCTCATAGGCATTCATAGCCTCAATAACCCTGTCTTTTATGTCGGAATCAATCTGCTCCATATCGGGCATATACTCCATATGATTAGTTCTTTTCTCCATTATTCAGCCTCAGTTCTCAAGAAATCCCGTAAGCGGTGAAGACGCAGACGCACCTTTTTCAATTACTCTGCCAAGTCCCGAAAGATAAGCCTGTCTGCCTGCCTCAATTGCCTTTTTGAATGCTTCGGCCATCTGCGGAATATCGCCCGCAGTAGCAATTGCAGTGTTAGCCATAACAGCCGCCGCTCCCATTTCCATAGCCTCGCAAGCCTGTGACGGTCTGCCGATTCCTGCGTCTACGATAATCGGCAAATCGATTTCATCAATCAGAATCTTAATAAATTCCTTTGTGCAGATTCCCTTGTTCGAGCCTATCGGTGCACCCAGAGGCATAATAGACGCCGCTCCTGCGTCACGCAGACTTCTTGCAACGTTCAAATCGGGGTACATATACGGCATAACGACAAAACCCTCTTTTGCGAGAATTTCCGTTGCCTTTATTGTTTCGTAGTTATCAGGAAGAAGATATTTTGAATCCTTGATAACTTCAATTTTAATAAAGTCACCACATCCGACTTCTCGTGCAAGTCTTGCAATTCTGACAGCCTCGTCAGCATTTCTTGCACCCGAGGTGTTCGGTAAAAGCGTAACGTTTTCGGGAATGTAGTCAAGAATATTTGCAACATTTCCCGTTGCGGCACGTCTAAGTGCAAGCGTGATAATCTCTGCGCCTGCATTCTCAACAGCCGCCTTGATAAGGTCAAGCGAATACTTGCCCGAGCCTAAAATAAAGCGTGAGCTAAATTCGTGACCTCCGATAATCAGTTTGTCATTTTCCATTTCCTTACTTCCTTTAAACATCAAATTTTCCGAGAATTATACGCAAAATTGCGTTTGCCTGATGAGCGGCACATATTGTAACTCTCGGTGACATCAGACCGTTGCCCTTTACTGCGCCGCTTGTTTCATCGCCGCAGAGGTAAAAACGGTCTGTAATTTTTCTTGTGATTATTGTGTTTGATTTTTCAGTTCCGGCCATACCCGAAGCGGCAACAATGTATGCATCTTTTCTTGTTTCAAGAATATGATTGACAAGCATAGCCTTGCAGTCGGGATTGTCAAACGCCTCACATATGACACTGTCGTCCTTGAAAAGCGAATCAATGTTATCATCAGTCAACTTAACGCAGTCTGTGATTACATTAATGTACGGATTAATTCTGCTTATCTCGTCTTTTATAGCGACAGTCTTGTACATTCCAAGGTGACTGATAAAATACTGCTGACGATTCAGGTTGCTCAAATCTACCTCGTCAAAATCAATCAGATGAAGTGTACCAACTCCTGCTCTTGCAAGCATAATCGCAATATTTGAGCCTAAGCCTCCAAGTCCTGCAACGGCAACACGTGCGTTTTTCAGCTTTTCAAAAACTTCTTTAGTGTGCCTCATAGAAAGCACATTGTCAATTTCACTTTTGTCGGGAATTTTAGTATTCATAATCAGCCTCCTCCGACAAAATTTACAATTTCAACAATATCGCCGTCTTTTAAAACAGTATCACCATACTGCGATTTCGGCAGTATTTCACCGTTTAATTCAACGGCAATCCTCTGCGGATTAATTTTGTTTTCCTCAAGATAAGATGAAAGCTTAATCTCTTCTTTTTCAATTTTTTCACCGTTAATGCAAATCAATTTTATCCCTCCAAACAAAAACGAAGTATGCCAAAAGACACACTTCGTAAAAATACAGTTTAAGTCCCTACGCTGGCATTATCCAAATCAGGTATTACGGTCGAAATGTCAATTCATTTCCTCTCAGCCCATTCGAGCTCCCGTTTATATTAATTTATCTATAGTATATCCCTCTTTTTTTAAAAAGTAAATACCTTTTTACCTAAAAACAAAAAAATTCGTGCATTTGATTACTTTTTATGGTATAATTTAGTTGAAATATAACCTACGGAGGAAACAATGGAGTATTCACAAATTTTAGCGCAACAATTCAATATAAAAGAGGAGTATGCCCAAAACATAATCAATCTGCTTGATGACGGCAACACAATTCCGTTTATTGCACGTTACCGTAAAGAAATGCACGGCTCAATGGACGACCAGCTTATCAGGGAATTCAGTGAAAAGCTTGAATATCTGCGTGGACTTGACAAACGCAGAGAAGAAATACGTTCGCTGATTGACGGTCAGGAAAAGCTTACAGATGAAATTTCTGTCTTGCTTGACAAGGCTTCAACCTTATCGGAGCTTGAAGATATTTACCGACCCTACAGACCGAAGAGAAAGACAAGAGCGTCTGTCGCAAAGGAAAAAGGACTTGAGCCTTTAGCGCTTGAAATTATAAAACAGGAAAGCTCATTTAATCCGAGTGTTACTGCAGAAAAATATATAGATGAAGAAAAGGGCGTAGCAACAACTAATGATGCAATTCAGGGTGCAATGGATATAATAGCAGAACAGGTATCCGACAGCGCAGAAATCAGAAAAAGAGTTCGAAATCTTACAACTATGAACGGTGTTGTGATTTCATCTGCAACCGATTCCGAAAAAGAAAGCGTATATACAACCTATTACGACTTTAAAGAACCCGTTAAGAAGATAGCAGGGCATAGGTTGCTTGCAATTAACAGAGGTGAGAAGGAGGGCTTTTTAAAGGTATCAATTGAGTCTGACAGCGAAAAGCCGCTTAATATAATTTACCGCTTACTCGACAAAGGCACAAATCCGCTTTGCTCCGATATTATAAAAGAAGCCTGTACGGATGCATACAACCGATTGATTTTCCCGTCAATTGAGCGAGAAATCAGAAACGATTTAACCGATACAGCGTCCGAAAATGCAATGAAGGTGTTTGCTGTCAATCTGAAACAATTACTTATGCAGCCGCCGGTTAAGGGCAAAACCGTACTCGGGCTTGACCCCGGTTACAGAACCGGCTGTAAGGTTGCGGTAGTTGACGATACCGGCAAGGTGCTTGACACAGCAGTAATTTATCCAACTCATTCAGATAAGAAAATTGAGGAGTCAAAGCAGAAGCTTTTACAGCTAATCAAGAAATACCACGTCGATATTATTTCAATCGGTAACGGTACAGCAAGCAAGGAAACTGAAATGTTTACGGCTGATGTAATAAAGGAAGCTGACCATACTGTTTATTATATGGTAGTAAGCGAGGCAGGAGCGTCGGTATATTCCGCCTCAAAGCTTGCCGCAACTGAACTTCCCGAGCTTGACCTTACACTGCGCAGTGCCGTTTCAATCGCAAGACGACTTCAAGATCCTCTTGCGGAGCTTGTAAAAATAGAGCCAAAAGCAATCGGAGTAGGTCAGTATCAGCACGATATGCCGCAGAAAAGGCTTGGAGAAACGCTTGACGGCGTTGTTGAGGACTGCGTAAACTCTGTAGGCGCAGACTTAAACACCGCATCACCTGCTCTCCTTTTAAGAGTGTCGGGATTGAATTCAACAGTATGCAAAAACATTGTTGCATACAGGGAAGAGAACGGAGCATTTTCCTCACGTGCCGAGCTTAAGAAAGTCCCAAAACTCGGGCCAAAAGCCTTTGAACAGTGCGCAGGCTTTTTGAGAGTTCCCGAAAGCAAAAATCCTCTTGACAATACGGGAGTTCACCCCGAAAGCTACAAGAGTGCAAAGGAGCTTTTAAATCTGCTTGATTATTCAGATAAAGAAATAAAATCAGGCAAATTTCCCGATTTGCAGTCAAGGGTAAAAGCATATGGCACAAAATCACTTGCAGAAAAGCTTGAAATCGGCTTACCAACACTTGACGATATAGTTAAGGAGCTTTCAAAGCCGGGCAGAGACCCACGAGATGAAATGCCTGCTCCAATGCTGCGCAGTGATATTCTCGACATAAAGGATTTAAAAGAGGGAATGGAGCTTAAGGGAACAGTGCGTAATGTAATCGATTTCGGTGCATTTGTCGACATCGGCGTTCATCAGGACGGTCTTGTTCACATTTCGCAGATTTGCAATAAATACATTAAGCACCCCGGAGAAGTGCTGAAGGTAGGCGACGTAGTAAACGTAAAGATTTTATCGGTAGACCTAGACAAAAACCGTATTTCCCTTACAATGAGATTTTAAGCAAAAACAAAGGCTGATTTGAACTGTAGTAGTTTAAATCAGCCGTTTATTTACTTATTCAATATTTTCTTTATCAGGCTTTCAAAAGAAGCTTCAAATCTTTCATCATCAGCCTGTGTCCGCTTTTTAGGACCTTTAAGGTGATTTTTACTTTTGGACATTCTTGCTTTTTTTGCAAGATGCCTGTCCATAAGCAGACCGCCAATGTTGTCATCAGTAAAAATTTTACCCGATTGATGAATACAATAACCGCCCTTTGAAAGCACCATAGCCGCAACGCCGTAATCCTGTGTCACAGCAATATCGCCCTTCTGACACATATTCACAAGTGCAAAATCAACAGCGTCAGCACCGGAGCCGATAATTTTTACTTCGCTGTAAGTTGTGTTCATAATGTGACTTGTATCGCAAAGCAAAACAGTAGGAATATTGTATCGTTTCGCAACTTTTTCAACCTGTCTGACAACAGGGCAGGCGTCAGCGTCAACAAGAATTTTCATTTATCAGTCTTCAATAGTAATTGTGTTGATAACAGGCTTTTTACCCTCTGCAACAGTGCCGTTACTATCAATTACAGGAGTTTCCTCACAGATTTTATCTACAATATCCATACCTTCTGTAACATGACCGAATCCTGCATACTGACCGTCAAGGAATGTGCTGTCCTCGTGAACGATAAAGAACTGTGAGCTTGCACTGTCAAAAAGCTGTGAACGAGCCATAGAGATTACGCCTCTTACGTGTGAAATGTCATTCTTAACTCCGTTCTGTGCAAATTCGCCCTTGATTTCCTCATCACTTCCTCCTGTGCCTGTGCCTAGCGGGTCACCGCCCTGCATCATAAAGCCTTTAATGATTCTGTGGAAAGTAAGTCCGTCATAAAAGCCTTCTTTTGCAAGCTTTACAAAGTTTGTAACTGTAATAGGCGCAGTATCCGCATCAAGCTCCAAAGAAATTTTACCGTAATCCTTAATATCAATTACAGCGTTAATCTTGCCTGAAAGCAACTTTTCGTCAGATGAAGATTCCGATACTGCCTCTGTTGCCTTTGAAGAAGTTTCAGAGCTTGAAGAACTACCCGAGCAACCACCCAGAACAGCCATTGATGCAATTAAAGAAATTGCACACATTAAACTTAAAAACTTAATTGACAGAGATTTAAAATTTGTTTTGGTCATACTTAAATTCCTTTCGTAAGTTAATCAAAAATATTTTAACATTTTTCACTCTTTAAATCAACCTTATTATATAAAATTACGTTTTAAAATAATAAAAGTGCCCCGTAATCTATCTGCATACCGAGGCACTCAACTGGCGGAGACGGTGGGATTCGAACCCACGGTACCAAAAGGTACAACTGATTTCGAGTCTTTTAGTCAGCGTGTCAATTTCCGGTCATTTCGTGTCAGTTTCAGGTCGTTTCGTCTGAGCCAAAAGCCGCATGAAATAAGGCTATTTCGTCCTTAAAGCCTTGTTACGACTGCATTTTTTCAAAGTGGGTTCAAATCGGCATTTT
>CAMKNF010000060.1 GCA_946414115.1 uncultured Ruminococcus sp.
TACTTGATGGTGACTGGAGTTCAGACGTGTGCTCTTCCGATCTCAATCTTTGCAGCCGTAGCCTCGGAGTAATCCTGAGTACGTCCCATATCTCTGCCGAGGAATACTGCGCTGTTGTCGGTACCGTAGCAGATACAACCAAGCTCCTTGGTCATACCGTACTTTGTAACCATAGAACGTGCCGTCTTGGTAGCCTTTTCAATGTCGTTTGATGCGCCTGTTGAAATGTCATCAAGAATGAGCGCTTCCGCAACACGTCCGCCAAGGCAAACAACAATGTCCTCAATCATTTCATTGCGTGAATTGTAGGACTTATCCTCGCTCGGGAGCGGCATTGTGTAACCGCCTGCCATACCTCTGGGGATAATTGAAATCTCGTGAACGGGATCCTGCGTTTCAAGCTTGTCAAAGAGGATTGCGTGGCCTGCTTCGTGGTATGCGGTCAGCTTCTTTTCCTTGTCGCTCATTACCTTTGACTTCTTCTCTGCGCCGACTACAACCTTGACTGTAGCTTCCTCAATTTCCTGCATTGTAATTGCCTTTTTGTTCTTTCTTGCGGCAAGAAGAGCGGCTTCGTTGAGGAGGTTTTCAAGGTCTGCACCCGTAAAGCCTGCTGTTGTCTTTGCAATGGTCTTGAGCTTTACATCGGGAGCAAGCGGCTTTTTGCGTGCGTGAACCTTTAATATAGCCTCACGTCCGTTTACGTCGGGATAGCTTACGATTACCTGACGATCAAATCTGCCGGGACGCATAAGAGCGGGGTCGAGAACGTCTGGACGGTTGGTTGCGGCGATAAGGATTACACCCTCGTTTGCACCGAAGCCGTCCATTTCTACGAGCAACTGGTTAAGAGTCTGCTCACGCTCGTCGTTGCCGCCGCCAAGGCCTGCGCCTCTCTGACGACCTACTGCGTCGATTTCGTCTATGAAAATAATACAAGGTGAGTTTTTCTTTGCCTGATCGAAGAGGTCACGTACTCTGGACGCACCTACGCCGACGAACATTTCAACAAAATCGGAACCCGAAATTGAGAAGAACGGAACGCCTGCTTCACCTGCGACTGCTCTTGCAAGCAACGTTTTACCGGTTCCGGGAGGTCCTACGAGCAATACGCCCTTGGGTATTCTTGCGCCGAGCTTGTTGTACTTGTCGGGTGCTTTCAGGAACTCGACAACCTCTGCAAGCTCTTCCTTTTCCTCGTCTGCGCCTGCAACGTCGTCAAAGGTTGTTTTGCGCTTTTCGTCATTGGTATTCTTTATTTTAGCCTTGCCGAAGTTCATCTCCTTGCCGCCAAGACCGCCTGCACTCATCTTTCTCATTATGAATATCCATGCACCGATAAACAGCACTGTGAGAAGAATTGTGGGGATAAGCTCCATTAAAAGCGAATTGTCGCTTGCACGGATAAGATCTCCGGGAATACGCACAGTGCGTATAACTTCATCTCCCGAAGCCTGATAGTGGTAATCATAAATATACGGGTCAACGGTATTCAAGAATCGCTGAATATCTGCAAGCTGACCTTTTACAACAACCTGTTTCGCCTTTTTACCGGCATCTGACGGATTTGTTGCGGCAGGTGTTGTGGTTTCGGCAGTCTTTGTAGGTGAGGTTGAATTTTCCTTGTTCTTGCTGACAAAGGCAGTTTCACCCTCTTTTAGCGTAAGCTCAATTGCGCCCGAGCCATAGTTTATGGTGTAGCTGTCAACCATATCCTTTTCAAAATACTGCACAAGCTCGGAAGTTTTCGGCGTTTCGGTCTGGCGAGAGCCGTAAAGCATTGCAACAGCTAAAATTATCAGAATCGGTATTCCCAAATAAAGAAGCAGATTGCGTACCTTTTTCTTATTATCCAATGCGTGTCACTCCTCTTTATATTATTGTTTATAGTCGATTATTTATGTAAATCAGCAATATTCCGAGAGAAATAATTTACTGCAAACGGAAGATTTCTGTACATTTCGGTATTATGTCAATACATTATAAAGTCTCTGCAATTATAATCTTTTTCTTTCTTTTTTGCAAGAGAGTTCACAATATTTTCACCTTATTTTTGTTTGTCATCAAAAGATACATTTATTTTTAATGCATTATTAGAATTATAAGCAGTTCCCTGTGCGGAAGCTCCCACTCCCTCACACCATAAAATCACATTTTCTAATGCAAGAACGACTGATTTATCCCTTTGTTCGGAAGGAATTTTCATCTCGTTCATCACCTTGCGGAGAGGTTTTGTAATCTTCCGCCTTGGGTAGGTGAATAAATCATTGCTTTGGCGTGTTCTGAAAACTGCGTTTTTATTAAGAAAATCAGCATTTATCGAATCTTTATTTTCTTTATCGGAATTATCTTTTGTCACCCTGTAATTTTTACCGTAAAATTCAAATTCGGTATTTTCACAAAGCTTAATTTCTTCAAGCTGATTTTCTTCATTACTTAATACAAATCTCAATATACCCTGTTTTGAAACGGCTGAATATTTTTCGGTGAGATTAACCGCACCGCCGTTTTTCATAATATCAATAATAAGCTCAATGTGCCTTTGTTCTGCGCTGAAATCTGCACAACGCTTACACAAAACCGAAACAGCATTTTTAATAATCGCATTATGATTTGAAAGCAAAATTTTGCAGTCAAAGCCGTAATTGCACTTACTCTCTGAAATTGCCTTATCCGTCATACCGAAAAGAAAATCTGAAATTTCTCTTGCGTTTTCGGATAAACGCAATGCAGAATTTTCAAAGGCAGGATTTATGTCACGCAAAGCAGGAATTACGTTGTGGCGGATTTTGTTGCGTGTATAATCATCTGAAAGGTTTGTGCTGTCGGTAACGTACTCAAGATTTTTTTCACTGCAATACTGCTCAATCTCTGCCCTTGTGCATTCAATGAGAGGACGGATAATATATCCTCTGACGGGCGGAATTGCGCAGACTCCGCCGAGGGATGCGCCCCTTGTAATATTGAAAAGCAGAGTTTCTGCGTTGTCGGAGGCTGTGTGAGCAGTTGCTACCTTTGCAGAAAGCTCTTTTGAAAGCTCTTCAAAAACCGTATATCTAACGTTTCTGCCGCACAATTCCTCACTGATTTTGTTTTTCTTTGCAAGCTCGGCTACGTTTTCGTGCCTTACAATAAGCTTTATTCCGTATTTTTCGCAAAGTGACTTGCAGAAATTTTCATCACGCATTGATTCTTCACCACGAAGTCTGTGATTAACGTGAACGGCATACAATGAGATATTATATTTTTCTTTAATCGAATTAAGATTATCAAGCAGAGCTACGCTGTCGGCTCCGCCCGACAAAGCGACAATAACGCTGTCGCCGTTTTTGAGCATATTATACTTTTCAACGGTACGAATAAACTTATTATTCATCCCTTGCCTCCGTACCCGTAAAGCGCATAAACTCGCCCTGCCAATGCAGTTTAACGGATTTTGCCTCGCCGTGACGGTTCTTTGCAACAATACACTCGCCCGAATTCATATCGGCTGTAGGCGCAGCCTGTTCGGCGCTTTTCTCGCTGTAATAGCCCTCTCTGTAGAGGAAAAGAACAATATCGGCATCCTGCTCAATTGAACCCGAGTCACGCAAGTCCGAAAGCTGGGGACGGTGGTCGGTACGCTGTTCAGACGCACGGGAAAGCTGTGAAAGCGTGATAACGGGAACATTCATTTCCTTTGCAAGAATTTTGAGGTTTCTTGTAATTTCGGAAATTTCCTGAACACGGTTGTCAATTCTTCTGCCGCTTCCCATAAGCTGGAGGTAGTCGATTACAACAAGGTCGAGGTTGCGAAGTCGCCTTAATCTCGACTTCATCTCGGTAATTGTGATACCGGGGGTATCGTCAAGGTAAAGCTCGGCTTTGCTTAACACATCGCTTGCCGGAATAAGTCTGCTCCATTCCTCGTCGTTCAGCTTACCTGTACGGAGCTTTGTACCGCTTATCAATGCTTCGGTAGAAAGCAGACGGCTGGCAAGCTGTTCCTTTGACATTTCAAGAGAGAAGAACGCAACGGTTTTCTTGGACGTGCAAGCGGCGTTGCGTGCGATATTGAGCGCAAAGCTCGTTTTACCCATACCCGGACGAGCCGCAAGCAGAATAAGGTCGCTTCGGTTAAGTCCCGTAATCACCCTGTCAAGGTCACCAATTCCCGTAGAAATCGGTTTCATACTGTCGTCGGTTTCGCTGTTGAGAGCGTCAAGACGGTCAAACGTCTGCAAAATTACAGAGTTGATTCGCTCAAGTCCCGACTTTTCGTTGCCCTTGCGAATGTCAAAAATCTTCTGCTCGGCAGAGTCTATGAGAACCGACGGCTCTTCATCACCGGCAGACGCATCGTCAATAATTTCACGAGAGGCTGTAATCAGTCTGCGGATATTGTACTTATCGGCAATAACCTTTGCGTAAGCCTCGGCATTGGAAATTGACGGACAATTGTTTACCAAATCCATAAGATAGGTCTTGCCCGTTGCCTCGTCAAAAGCTTTATTCTGTTTTAGTTTTTCGAGCAGAGTTACGAAGTCGATAGCCGCACCGAAATTTATCATTTCCTGCATCTGCATAAAAATAAGCTTGTGCAGTGCAACGTAAAAATATTCGGGTGATTTTATGTAGTCTACAACCTTGTCGAAAACGGTGCTGTCAAGGATAATTGCTCCCAGAACAGCCTGTTCCGCTTCGGGGCTGTACGGCATATTAAGACCGTCGTAACTGCCGCTGAATAGTGAATCAGCCATTGTGACACCTACAAATTTTTATTATGCTTCTGTTACCTGAACGTCGATATTTGCGGAAATTCCCGTATAAAGCTTGACCTCTGCTTTATAAGTGCCAAACTCTTTTATATCACATTCAAGCACAACCTTACGCTTGTCAACAACAATGTTGTACTGCTTTTTGATTTCCTCGGCAACCTGCTTTGCAGTGATACTGCCGAAAAGACGTCCGCCCTGACCTGCTTTTGCGGTCATTACAAACTTCTTTCCCTCAAGCATTTTCTTCTGCTGTTCAGCCTGTGCTTTCTGTGTTGCAATTTTAAAATTCTTGGAATTTTCTGCATTTTTATATTCATTCATAGCCTGTGCGTTGGCTTCTCTCGCAATCTTTCTGGGAAGAAGATAGTTGCGTGCGTAGCCGTCGGAGGCTTCGACAAGCTCACCTTTTTTACCGAGTGATTTTACGTCCTGAAGTAAGATTACTTTCACGTTTATCGTCCTTTCTATGATTGGTTTTATTCTTTATTTTCGGAACAGTACGACCGTTCCTGAATTGTTGTATGTATAGGGACGTCTGGGAAGCCGTCCCCTACGTGAAGGGTGGCACATGCCGAAATGACTGTCAAGGCACTCGGCTATGTGTTTTCTATATCGTCAAGCACGGTGTCGATTACGGCGAGGAGCTTCTGATATGCAAGCTCTTTTGTTGTATTTTCAAGTTGTGCCGCCGCCATAGTCTGGTGACCGCCGCCGCCAAGCTGTTCCATAATAATCTGAACATTCAGCTTGCCGTAGCTTCGTGCAGATATATTCATTCTGTTGTTGTCCTCAAAAATAACAAATGACGCATCCACGCCCTGAAGTGTGAGCATTTCGTCAGCCGCCTGAGCCGCCGCAAGTCTTATATCGTCCGTATGCTTTTTTGAAACTGAAACTGCACAACCCCTGTAGATATTGGAGCTGCATACAATTTCAACCTTTTCACGGTATGTATCTATGCTGTCGGAGAACATACCCTTGACGGTAAGCGTGTTTGCACCTTTTTTGCGCAGATAAGCCGCCGCCTCAAAGGTGCGGACTCCTGTTTTGAGAATAAAATTCTTTGTGTCAAGCATAATTCCTGCAAGAAGTGCGTCAGCCTGAACATAGCCGAGCGGCTTGTCGTCAAGACAGCTGATAATCTCACTGCACATTTCGGCTGATGAAGACGCAGAAGGCTCGTGACAGAACACAAGCGCATTGTCTATGTAATTTACAGCCTTTCTGTGGTGGTCGATTACCACAACTCTTTTGCACTTTTCATAGAGCTGTGCGCTTTCAAGAGAATTTTTGAGGTGTGTATCAACTATAATAAGCAACGACTTTGGCGTTACACCTCTGATTGCTTCGTCGGGCGTTATAAATACGCCTGTGTCAATTCGTTCTTCAACGTATGAAACAAGCTGTTTTGCCATTGAGGTTTCCTTGTCAATGACAACTTTGCAGTAGCGGCGGAAGGACTTTTCCATTATGCATTGAAGTCCCACAGCCGAGCCTACACAGTCGAGGTCGGAAAAGCGGTGTCCCATTATAAACACCTTGTCGCAATCGAGAACCGCACGGCTTATTGCATTGGCAATTACACGCATTCTCACCTTGCTGACCTTTTCAGCCGCAGCGGCTGTGCCGCCGAAGAACTCGTAGCTGTTGTCCTTGATTACAGCTACCTGATCTCCGCCTCTGCCAAGCGCCATTTCAAGAGCTTTTCGTGCGTTAAGCTCACTGTCTTTAAGTGATTTTGAGCCTCGGCAAAGACCGACAGAGATTGTTGCAATGTGATTGTTTACGTTGATTGAGCGGATTTCCTTGAGAATCGGGAACTTCAGGGCAATCATTTTTTCAACGTCTGAATCTCTGAAAATTATAATATATCGGTTAGTGCCGATTTTCTTGTAAAGTGCGCCGTATTCAGCCGCCCATTTCTGGAGATTTGTTTCTACAGTAAGGCTGACCTCTGAATAAGCTTCATCGGAGTCGCTTGAAAAATCCTCTGCATTGTCAAAGGTTATGATTGCAACGCAGGGAAGCGTTGACTGATACTCACGTACCATTGACTTGTAATATGTATTCTCGATAAAATGACATATTACGCCGTCACCGACAGACAGGCAGAAAACAGTGTATTCCCTGCCGTCAACGGCTACGTCCTCGCCCTCGCCGTCCTTGATGTCATCAATATCAAAGCCTGAAAGATAGGAATTGATGTTTTCGCCCTCGGGGCTTTTACCGCCGCACATTGCCTTTCGGAATCGTGCGTTGCACCAGAGAATGTCACCCCGGGAGCCTGAAACGGCAACGGGATATTTATATTTTTCAAGATATTCGGGATTAAGTCCCTTGATTTTTTCCGCAGCAGCTTTAACGGTATTGTTAATGTAACTGCGAAAACGAAGTGATATGACGAAAACTACCGCAATTGCCGCTACGGAAATTCCAAGCTCAATATAACACAAAATGATGTTATATTCAAAGGAAGCAAATGCCATAAGCAACATAACCGTAGCGAAGATTATAAACCACGGAGTAAGCGTCCAATGCTTTTTTCTCATATTATCCCTCTGCTGAATATGCAAGGGACGAACAGGAAGCCGTCCCTGTAGTATTTTATACCTCCTGTAGGATAGGAAGTATCATAGGAGCACGGCGTGTTTTCTGACCAATCAGCTTAGCCACGTCGTCCTTTATTCTGTTTTTGATTACGCCCCACTCGTGAATGTTATTCTCGGCACAATCCTCGAGAATATTCAGGGCAACTCTTTTGACTTCTTCAATCAGTCCTTCGCTTTCACGTACATAGACAAATCCTCTTGAAACAATGTCAGGACCGCTGATTACGTGACCGTCGTAAACGTCGAGCGAAGCAACGATTATTATAAGTCCGTCCTGACCGAGATGCTTACGGTCACGAAGAACTATGCTTCCTACGTCGCCTACGCCGAGTCCGTCAACAAACACCTTGCCTGCCTGAACGGGCGCAAGCTCCTTCATATAATTCTCGTTGATTTCGACAACACTGCCGACATCTCCGATAAATATATTCTTTCTTTCCATTCCCAGATACTGGGCAAGCTCTGCGTGCTTCTGAAGGTGCTTTTGCTCGCCGTGAACGGGAATAAAGTATTTCGGCTTGACAAGGCGGTGGATAATTTTAAGCTCCTCCTGACAGGCGTGTCCCGAAACGTGAACGTCGTACATTGACTCGTAGATAACCTTACAGCCCTTTTTGAGAAGCTCGTCAACTACGTTTCCGACTGTCTTTTCGTTGCCGGGAATCGGATTTGCCGAAATGATTATAAAGTCGCCCTCACCTACCATAACCTTGCGGTGGTCGGAGTAAGCCATTCTTGAAAGTGCGCTCATAGGCTCGCCCTGACTGCCCGTCGTTACAAGCACAACCTGCTGTGGCATAAACTTATCGAGCATATCTATATCTATAATAATATTCTCGGGCACATTAAGATAGCCTAAACTGCTTGCAACGTCCATATAGTTGACCATACTTCTGCCCGAAAAAGCTACTTTTCTTCCGTACTTCTCGGCGCAGTTGATAATCTGCTGAACCCTGTTTACGTTTGATGCAAAGGTTGCAATGATTATTCTGTAGTTTTCGGCACTTCTGAAAAGGCTGTCAAGGCTGTCTGATACCATTCTTTCGGTCGGAGTATAGCCTGAACGGTTGGCGTTTGTGCTTTCGGCAAGGAGTGCAAGAACGCCATCATCTCCGACCTTTGCAATGCTTGAAAGGTCAATCATATCACCCGTAATCGGTGTGCAATCGATTTTGAAGTCGCCTGTGTGGACGATAGTACCTGCGGGAGTTTTGATTGCAAAAGCAACTGCGTCGGGTATTGAATGATTAACGTGAATAAACTGTACGCTCATACAGCCAAGCTTTATTGTGTCGCCAGCATTGACAACATTGAGCTGGGTTTTATTGTAAAGGCTGTGCTCCTTGAGCTTATTGCCGACAAGACCTAAAGTGAGCGGAGTGCCGTATATCGGAACGTTTACCTTTGAAAGGAGAAACGGAAGACCGCCGATGTGGTCCTCGTGACCGTGAGTGAGAACAATGCCTTTTACCCTCTCGTAATTCTGTTCAATGTACGAAAAATCGGGAATTACAAGGTCAACGCCGAGCATATCGCCGTCGGGGAATGCCATTCCGCAGTCAACGATTATTATGTCGTTTTCACATTCGATAAGCGTGATATTCTTTCCGATTTCATTCAGTCCGCCGAGAAAAGCAATTTTAACAGACGGCTTACGAACAGTTTTTTGTATTCCGTTCTTCACATAAGGCTTTTTCTTGTAGCTTTTCTTGCCTTTCTGTGAAAAGTCATAGCCCGAACGGCTCTGTGTATTAAACGAACCCTTTGTAAACTGCTTTGAATTGTTTTTCTTACCCTTTGAGTACCTGTTTTGCTTGAGATTATAATTTTCTTTTCTTGTTTCTGTACTCACAAATTTACCTCCATATTTTCTTAAGATTCTGAAATATATATAGAAAGGCTTTTATTCTCCTGTCAAAGACGAATATTTAACGACCATATTCAAGGGAGAGTAAAATTCTTTCTTTTTTAATCCGTAAGCATCAAACGGATTTATTCCCTATAATAAAGTATTAGCAGTAGAAAGTGAAAAAAACACTGCAACAAAATAAGCATATACTGCTCCGAGTATATATATTCATATTATTTTAACTCATACACCTTAATAATGTCAATACATTAAAAGAATTATAATTTATATTTTGGGTATGCAGAGTAAATCCTTACAATTTTAATAGGAATTTGAATTTCATTATAAAAATTCAGCAGTTTTATTAATATTATGCTCCGTTTTTGGCAAAATAATAACTAAATAATGGTTGCATTTGTGAATTATGCGTATTATAATATTAGTCGAACGTCAATTAAGGAGAATACGCTTGAAACAGGTTGAAATTTTTACCGACGGCGCTTGCAGCGGAAATCCGGGTCCCGGAGGCTGGGGTGCAGTCCTGCGCTACAACGGGCACGAACGTGAGCTGTCGGGCGGAGAAGCAAATACAACTAACAACAGAATGGAGCTTTCCGCAGTAATCAATGCACTTGAAGCGCTTAAGGAGCCGTGCAAGGTAACGCTGTACAGCGATTCCCAGTATGTGTGCAACGCTTTAAAGCTCGGCTGGGCTAAAAAGTGGAAGGCAAACAACTGGATGCGCAACAAAAAAGAGCCTGCGCTGAATCCCGAGCTGTGGGACAGGCTTTTAAAGCTCTGTGACATTCACGAGGTTGATGTTATATGGGTAAAAGGTCACGCCGGACACCCTGAAAACGAAAGGTGCGACCGACTCGCTGTTGCCGCGGCACAGCAATATGCATAAATCAGACGAAGGTGATATATATGAGAAACATTTATGCCGACAACTCGGCTACAACTGCTCTTGCACCGTCGGTGCTTGAAAAAATGATGCCCTACCTCACCGAGGTCTACGGCAACCCCTCAAGCCTTTACCGTATAGGCGGCAAGGCAAAGGAAGCTGTTGAGAAATCAAGATCGGAAGAGCACACGTCTGAACTCCAGTCACCATCAAGTATC